>JAGBXL010000149.1 GCA_017629325.1 Clostridia bacterium
ATGCACTTTATACAAGATAATGTGTTAATTAGAAATACTAAACACAAGATATGCTTTTTAGCACATTTTCACACAATTTTGTTGTGCATTTTGTATATGTTTTACGATTTTTTTATGCTCTTTCGGCAAAAAAAGATGTGAAAAACAAATAAAATCCCTCTTATGCCTTTAAAATTGGGCAGTTGGGGGGCTTATAAAGGTAAAATATTTGTTAAAAGATACAAAAACAAAACAAAACACTTGAATTATACTGTGAAATATTTACAAAGTTTTAAAAATTTCTAATTTTTTGAAACTTTAGGTAAATATTACTGTTGAAAAAATCCCGGGGATATAGTAAAATAGCCTAGTGTGGCATGACATACGATGAAGTGGAAGGTTACCTACCGCGTGCAAAATGCGGTGAATTTCCATGGAGAATGTCCGAATCATTGAATCCGGGCGGCTTAGTCACAGTTAATACCAAGTGTATTTTTATGCCCCGGGAGCAGTATGCCTCGGGATTTAAAAATGAGTAGGTATGACACACACGGATGTGTGTACTGTTTTTCGACTGCCGATGTGGCACCAAAAAATTATTTTATGTTAGGAGGTACTATCAATGGCTAAAAGTCAGAAAATCAGAATCAAGCTTAAAGCTTACGAGCACCAGTTAATCGATCAGTCTGCTAAAAAGATTGTTGAAACAGCTGAAAGAACAGGTGCAAAGGTTGCAGGTCCTATTCCACTGCCGACAAGAAAAGAGGTTGTAACTATCCTCAGAGCTGTGCACAAATATAAAGACAGCCGTGAGCAGTTCGAACTCAGAACTCATAAGAGACTTATCGACATTTTAGAGCCTACACCAAAAACCATCGACACACTTTTAAAAATTTCTCTCCCCGCTGGCGTGGATATCGAAATCAAACAGGTGTGATTTAAGATGAGATGCAGAAAGCTTTAATGATTCTGCACGGTTGCTGTCTCCATCCTAAGGCAGCAGGTCATGTTGAGGCACCTTAAGCTTCAACCAATAACCAATAATATAGGAGGAAATGAAAAATGCAGAAAGCAATTTTAGGAAAGAAACTCGGAATGACCCAGCTTTTTACAGAAGACGGCACAGTAATTCCTGTTACTGTTATCGAAGCCGGTCCTAACGCGGTTGTTCAGAAGAAAACAGTTGAAAACGACGGCTACAATGCAATTCAGGTCGGTTTCGGCGAGTGCAAAGAAAAAGCACTGAACAAACCCTTAATGGGACACCTTGCAAAAGCAGGCGTTAGCCCCAAGAAACATCTTAAAGAATTCAGACTCGAAGATTGCGAAAGCTACAATGTTGGCGATGTAATCACTGCTGAAATCTTTGCAGAGGGCGACAAAATCGATGTTACAGGCATCAGCAAAGGTCATGGCTTTGCAGGTACAATTAAAAGATGGGGAACCCACAGAGGTCCTATGACTCACGGCTCCGGCTACCACAGAGGTGTTGGTTCCATGGGTGCTTGCTCAACACCATCAAGAGTTATGAAAAACAAAAGACTTCCAGGTCATATGGGTGTTGAACAGGTTACAGTTCAGAATTTAAGTGTTGTTAAGGTAGATTTAGAAAAGAACATTATCCTTGTTAAAGGTGCTGTTCCCGGTCCTAAAGGCGGTATCTTAACAGTTAAAGACAGTATTAAAGCGTAAGATTCGAAGAAAGGAGGACTAACACATGCCTAAATTAGCTTTATATAATATGGAAGGAAACAAAATCGGTGATATCGAAGTATCCGATAAAGTTTTCGCACAGGAAGTAAACAAGGTAGCTCTTCACCAGGTTGTTGTTAACTATCTTGCAAATCAGAGACAGGGCACACAGAGCACCAAAACCCGTTCAGAAGTACGCGGCGGCGGTATCAAACCCTGGAGACAGAAAGGCACAGGCCGTGCAAGACAGGGTTCAATCCGTGCTACACAGTGGATTAAAGGTGGTATTGCTCTCGGTCCTAAACCAAGAGATTACAGCTACTCAGTAAACAAAAAGCTTAAAAAAGTTGCTATGATTTCAGCTCTCAGTGCAAAATGTGCTGATAATGAAATAATCGTAGTAGATGAAATAAAACTCGATGAAATCAAAACCAAAAAGGTTGCCGAAATGCTTAAAGCTCTTAATGCTCCTGCAAAGGCTCTCATCGTTACAAACGAAAAATGCGACAATGTTGTTAAGTCAGCAAGAAATATCGAAGGTGTTACTACCACATTTATGGGTAGCTTAAATGTTTACGATATTTTAAAACATGACGTTATGGTTGTTACAAAAGACGCCGTAGCCAAGATTGAGGAGGTGTACGCATAATGACAAATCACGACATCATTATAAAACCTATAGTTTCCGAAAAAAGCATGGATCAGTTAGCAGACAGAAAGTACACCTTTAAAGTTGCTATGAATGCAAACAAAATCGAAATCAAAAAAGCTGTTGAAGAAATTTTCGGCGTTAAAGTTGAAAAAATCACCACAGCAAGAGTGCTCGGAAAAGTAAAAAGAATGGGTGCTACATCAGGTAAAAGAGCCGATTGGAAAAAAGCAATCGTAAAACTTACCGCTGATAGCAAAACAATCGAATTTTTCGATGGCATGGCGTAATTAACTAAGTTAGGAGAGTGAAAAGGAATGGCAATTAAAAAATATAATCCTACTTCTCCCGCACGCAGATTTATGACTGTTTCAACTTTTGAAGAACTTTCAAAGGTTGCTCCCGAAAAAAGCCTTCTGGAACCTTTAAAGAAACACTCCGGAAGAAACTCATACGGCAGAATCACAGTTCGTCATAGAGGCGGCGGAAACAGAAGAAAATACAGAGTTATCGATTTCAAGAGAATTAAAGATAACATGAATGCTACTGTTCTTTCAATCGAATACGATCCCAACAGAACAGCTAACATTGCACTTATTCAGTATGAAGACGGCGAAAAAGCTTACATCATTGCACCTTATGGCTTAACAGCTGGTGATGTTGTAAGATCAGGAAGCGATGCCGATATTAAACCCGGTAATGCACTTCCCATCAAAAACATTCCCGTTGGTACACTTATTCACAACATTGAGCTTTTCCCCGGCAGAGGTGCTCAGCTTGTTCGTTCAGCAGGCAACAGTGCACAGCTCATGGCTAAAGAGGGGCAGTGGGCTCAGGTAAGACTTCCCTCCGGTGAAGTTAGAATGGTTAGAGTTGACTGCAAAGCAACAATCGGCCAGGTTGGAAACATTGATTATGAAAACATTTCTATCGGTAAAGCCGGCAGAAAAAGACACATGGGATGGAGACCTACCGTTCGTGGTGTTGTTATGAACCCCTGCGACCATCCTCACGGTGGTGGTGAAGGTAAATCACCTGTTGGTATGCCTAGTCCTGTTACTCCTTGGGGTAAACCTACACTCGGTTACAAAACCAGAAAGAAAAACAAACATTCCAACAAATACATTGTTAAAACAAGAAAAGGCAAATAATATCCTATTTAATATACTTATTATTTACCTTACGGATATTAAACCGCATTTTGGAAGGAGGTTTATAAATAATGGGAAGATCAGTTAAAAAAGGTCCTTTCGTCGAAGAAAGACTTATGAAAAGAATCGTAGATATGAACGCTGCAGGTGAAAAGAGAGTTATCAAAACCTGGTCAAGATCATCTACAATATTCCCTGAAATGGTTGGTCACACAATCGCAGTACACGATGGCAGAAAGCACGTGCCTGTATATGTTAGTGAAGATATGGTAGGACATAAGCTCGGTGAATTTGCTCCTACAAGAACATACAAAGGTCATGCAGGTTCAAAAACCACAAATGCCAGATAATCATAAAATAGTTTAAGTTCTATGAGAGGAGGATTCACGAATGGAACAGGTTACACAGGCTGTAGCAAAATTAAGCTACGCACGTATTTCTTCAAGAAAAGTTAAAACTGTTATAGATTTAATCAGAAACAAAAATGCCGGTGAAGCATTAGCTATATTAAAGCTCACACCAAAGGCAGCTTCTGAACTCGTTGAAAAGCTCTTAAAATCTGCTATTGCAAATGCCGAAAACAATCACGGCATGGATGTAGAAAAGCTCTATGTTGCAGAAATTTATGCTAATCAGGGCCCAACACTCAAAAGAGTAAGACCCAGAGCACAGGGCAGAGCTTTCAGAATCAGAAAGAGAACAAGCCACATCACAGTAGTTCTTAAAGAAAGAAACTAAATTTTAGTAAAGGAGGTAAAAATCTTGGGTCAGAAAGTACATCCACACGGACTTAGAGTCGGCGTTATTAAAGATTGGGATTCCAAATGGTATGCCGACAAGAAGAATTTCGGCGATAATCTTGTTGAAGATTACGAAATCAGAAAATATCTTAAAAAATCACTTTTCTCTGCCGGTATCGCTAAAATCGAAATCGAGAGAAACGATAATAAAGTAAGAGTTCATATCCACACAGCAAAACCTGGTGTTGTTATTGGTAAAGGCGGCGCTGAAAAGGATAAGATTAAGGCTCAGGTTGAAAAACTCATTGGTAAAAATGTTATCATTGATATTGTAGAAGTTAAAAATGCAGAGGTTAATGCACAGCTCGTTGCTGAAAACATTGCTGCACAGTTAGAACGTCGTGTATCTTTCAGACGTGCTATGAAGCAGGTTATGCAAAGAGCAATGAAAATGGGTGCAAAAGGTATCAAAACATGTTGTAGCGGTCGTCTTGGCGGTGCTGAAATTGCCAGAAGCGAACACTACCACGAAGGTACTATCCCCCTTCAGACATTAAGAGCTGACATTGACTACGGTTTCTACGAGGCAGACACAACCTATGGTAAAATCGGCGTTAAAGTTTGGATTTACAAAGGTGAAGTTTTAAATGCCACTAAGAAAGCCGAAGAGAAAAAGAGCAAAGGAGGCAGATAATCATGTTGTTACCTAAAAGAGTTAAATACAGAAGAGTAATGAGAGGCCGCATGAAAGGCCAGGCACTGCGCGGTAACAAAGTAACTTATGGTGATTTTGGTATCCAGGCTTTAGAGCCCGCATGGATCACCTCTAACCAGATTGAAGCTGCCCGTGTAGCTATGACTCGTTATATAAAAAGAGGCGGTCAGGTTTGGATTAAAATATTCCCTGATAAGCCTGTAACAGAAAAACCTGCTGAAACTCGAATGGGTTCCGGTAAAGGTTCACCAGAATACTGGGTTGCAGTTGTTAAACCCGGCAGAGTAATGTTTGAAATCGGCGGTGTAGCTGAAGAAGTAGCAAGAGAAGCTATGAGACTTGCTATGCACAAGCTCCCCATCAAATGTAAATTTGTAACTAAGGAGGGTGATTCGAGTGAAAATTAATGAAATCAAAGATTTAACAAACGAAGAGTTAAATCAGAAATTAGAAGAACTCAAGGCAGAGCTTTTCAATCTCAGATTTCAGCACGCAACAAACCAGCTCGATAATCCGAGAGTAATTACAGAAGTTAAAAGAACGATTGCCAGAGTAAAAACAATCCTTCGCGAAAGAGAATTGAATCAGAACGATTGATAAGAGAGGAGGAATTTTGAGTGGAACGTAATTACAGAAAAACTCGTATTGGTAAAGTTATAAGTGACAAAATGGACAAAACCATCGTTGTTGCTATTGAATACAATGTAAAACACAAACTCTACAACAAAATTGTTAAAAGAACATACAAGCTCAAAGCTCACGATGAAGAGCAGGTAGCTAAAATCGGTGACAGAGTTAAAGTTATGGAAACAAGACCTCTTTCAAAAGATAAGAGATGGAGACTTGTTGAAATAGTTGAAAAAGCTCAGTAATCCATTATATAGGAAGGAGAAATTCACGTGATTCAACAGCAGACTTTATTAAAAGTTGCCGATAACACAGGTGCGAAAGAACTTATGTGCATCAGAGTGCTTGGCGGCAGCAGAAGAAAATATGCAAATGTCGGTGACGTTGTGGTTGCATCTGTTAAAAAGGCAACACCCGGCGGAGTTGTTAAAAAAGGTGAAGTTGTTAAAGCTGTTATCGTTAGAAGTGTAAAGGGTCTCAGACGCGCTGACGGCACCTACATTAAATTCGACGAAAACGCAGCAGTTATAATTAGAGATGATAAAAACCCCAAAGGTACTCGTATATTTGGACCTATAGCCAGAGAGCTCAGAGACCATGAATATATGAAGATCTTATCATTGGCACCTGAAGTTCTTTAATTAAGGAGGCGTGGTTCATGAAACAGAGGATTCACATTAAATTAGGCGATAAAGTTAAAGTGATCTCCGGTAAAGACAAAGGCAAAGAAGGCAAAGTTCTTGCCGTTGGCGCTCAGAAGAGAACTGTTATCGTTGAAGGAATAAACATGGTTACCAAGCATACCAAAGCAAGAAGAGCCGGCGAAACAGGCGGCATTGTTAAACAGGAAGCTCCTATTTACGCTTGCAAGGTTATGAACATTTGTTCAAAATGCGGTAAAACCACTCGTATTGCATACAAGATTCTTGAAGACGGAAAGAAAGTAAGAATCTGTAAGCACTGCCAGGAAATTTTAGACTGATAATAAGGAAGGAGGATTTCGCACATGACCAGAATGAGAGCGAAATACGAAGAAGAAGTAAGAAAAGCTCTTATGGAAAAATTCGGATACAAATCTCCGATGCAGATTCCAAAGCTTGATAAAATAATCATAAATATCGGCGTAGGTGAAGCAAAAGACAATGCTAAAGCATTAGAAGCTGCGGTATCTGACCTTGCTATTATCACAGGTCAGAAGCCCGTTATCACCAAAGCTAAAAAATCTGTTGCTAACTTTAAAATCAGAGAAGGTATGAACCTTGGCTGCAAAGTTACATTAAGAAGCGACAAAATGTATGAATTCTTAGACAGATTATTCAACATAGCTCTTCCCCGTGTAAGAGACTTCAGAGGTATCAACCCCAACTCTTTCGACGGCAGAGGAAACTATGCTCTGGGTGTTAAGGAACAGCTTATATTCCCAGAAATCGATTATGATAAAATTGATAAATTAAGAGGAATGGACATCATCTTTGTTACAACTGCTAACACAGATGAAGAAGCAAGAGAGCTTCTCTCCCTTATGGGTGCTCCGTTCTACAAAGCTTAATGTAGGAGGGTTTTTGAAATGGCAAAAAAAGCAATGGTTTTAAAACAGCAGAAACCACAGAAATATAAAACCCGTGAATACACCAGATGTAAAATCTGCGGAAGACCCCATGCATACTTAAGAAAATTCGGCATCTGCCGTATTTGCTTTAGAGAACTTGCATACAAAGGTCAGATTCCCGGTGTTAAAAAAGCAAGTTGGTAAAATTTAGTTTACGTTAGATTTTAAAAAGGAGGTTGCACAATGCAAATCACGGATCCTATCGCTGATATGCTTACCCGTATCAGAAACGCAAATTCTTCAAAGCATGAATCTGTTAGTGTTCCCTGTTCTAAGCTTAGAATCGAAATCGCTAAAATCTTAGACAAAGAAGGCTACATTGCAGGTTATGAAGTTATAGAAGACGAAATCCAGGGCATCATTAAAATCAACCTTAAATATGGCCCAGGAAAGCAGAAAGTTATAACCGGTCTTAAAAGAGTATCCAAACCCGGTTTAAGAGTATATGCAAGCAAAGAGAACTTACCCAGAGTGTTAAAAGGCCTCGGTATCGCTATCATTTCAACTTCTAAAGGTATTATGACCGATAAAGAAGCAAGAAAACAAAATGTTGGCGGCGAAGTTTTAGCATTTGTATGGTAATTGTGGAGGTGTAATATATGTCCAGAATAGGAAAAATGCCGATTGCAATTCCCGCTGGCGTGGAAATAACAATCGCAAATGATAACACAGTTACCGTTAAAGGTCCTAAAGGCACTTTAGTTAAAACCCTCCACCCCGATATGAAAATCGTTAAAGGTGAAGGTCAGGTAACAGTTGAAAGACCAACAGAAGCTAAAGAACACAGAGCTCTCCACGGTCTTACAAGAACACTTTTAAACAACATGGTTGTTGGTGTTAGTGAAGGTTTCCAGAAAACTCTTCAGATAAACGGTGTTGGTTACAGATGTCAGAAACAGGGCAAAAAACTCACATTAAACCTTGGTTTTTCACACCCTGTTGAATTTGAAGACACAGCTGACTACACACTCGAAGCTCCCGATCCAAACACTATCATTGTTAAAGGTATCGACAATCAGATAGTAGGTCAGATAGCTGCAGTAATCAGAGAAAAAAGACCCCCCGAGCCATATAAAGGCAAAGGTATTAAGTATGCTGATGAAGTTATCAGACGTAAGGAAGGTAAGACAGGTTCTAAAAAATAAGAATCGGAAAGGAGTAAACGATAATGGTAAGTAAAAAAGACAGCAATGCTGCAAGAATAAAAAGACATTACAGAGTTAGAAAAAATATTTCCGGTACTCCTAACCGTCCAAGACTCAATGTATTCAGATCCTTAAGCAATATCTATGCTCAGGTAATCGACGATACAACAGGCAAAACACTTGTTAGTGCATCAAGCCTTGATAAAGAAATCAAAGAGCTTGGTTTTGGCGGTAACAAAACTGCTGCAACAGAAGTTGGTAAATTAGTTGCTAAAAGAGCAATTGAAGCCGGCATCAAAGCAGTTGTTTTCGACAGAGGCGGTTATGTTTATCACGGCAGAGTGGAGGCTCTTGCCCAAGGCGCCAGAGAAGGCGGCTTAGAATTCTAAGAAGGAGGAGGAACAAATGGCTCTTATGGAAAGAATAGATGCAGATTCATTAGAATTACAGGAAAAAATCGTTAGTATAAATCGTGTTGCTAAGGTTGTAAAGGGCGGTAGAACATTCAGATTCAGCGTTCTCGTTGTAGTTGGCGACGGTAATGGCCATGTTGGTGCCGGCACCGGTAAAGCAGCAGAAATTCCTGATGCTGTTAGAAAAGCTATCGACGATGCTAAAAAGAATATGATAAATGTTCCCATGGTTAACACCACAATCGCTCACGAAGTAATCGGCGAATTCGGTGCAGGAAGAGTTCTTCTTAAACCTGCCGGCGAAGGTACCGGTGTGCTTGCAGGCGGATGTGCCAGAGCAGTGTTAGAGCTTGCCGGTATCCGCGATATCAGAGCAAAATCACTTCGCTCAAACAATCCTCGCAATCTTGTTAGCGCAACAATCGAAGGTCTTAAAGCTCTTAAAGTTGCAGAAGATGTAGCTCGCCTGAGAGGTAAGACAGTTGAAGAAATCCTTGGTTAATTAAGGAAAGCGCGAAATAAATAAGGAGGAATAAAGCGATGGCTAAAATAAAAGTTACTTTAGTAAAGAGCACCATAGGCTGCAAGCAGGATCAGATTGCAACAGTAAAAGCTCTTGGTTTAAAGAAAATCAGAGACGAGAAAACTCACGAAGCTACCCCCCAGATTAAAGGTATGGTAACAAAAGTGAGCCACCTTGTTAGCGTAGAGGAATTATAATAAAAGGGAGGTGCTTTAAGCATGAAATTATTTGAACTCCAGCCCGGCGTTGGTTCCAATAAAGACACCAAAAGAAAAGGCAGAGGCCACGGCTCCGGTAACGGTAAAACCGCAGGCAGAGGCCATAAGGGTCAGAATGCAAGATCCGGCGGCGGTGTAAGAATCGGTTTTGAAGGCGGTCAGATGCCTATCTACAGAAGATTACCAAAACGCGGTTTCAATAATGTATTTGCTCTTAAGTATGCTGAAATCAATGTTTCAGACTTAAATAAATTTGAAGATGGCGCAGTTGTTGACGCAGCTAGCTTAAAGGAAGCAGGCATCATCAAAAAATCTCTTGACGGTATCAAAGTTCTTGGCAACGGCGAAGTTTCCAAGAAGGTTACAGTTAAGGCCGCTAAATTCACAGAAGCTGCAAAAGAAAAAATCGTTGCAGCAGGCGGAAAGTATGAGGTGATGTAAGGTGTTTAAAACTCTTAAAAACGCATGGTCAATTCCCGACCTCAGAAAAAAGATGCTTTACACCTTGCTCATGATTTTCGTGTTCAGACTCGGTTCATTTATTCCTGTTCCCGGTCTTAACTCTGCAGCACTTGCAGAACTCGTTTCCGAAAACAATTCGCTTTTCGGTCTTATGGACGCATTCTCTGGTGGTGCATTCAGTAATGCGACAATCTTTGCTATGGGTATCACCCCATACATCAACTCATCAATTATACTTCAGCTTTTAACAGTTGCAATTCCAGCCCTGGAGCGTCTTTCAAAAGAAGGCGAAGAAGGCAGAAAAATAATTGCAAAATGGACAAGAATAACAACAGTTATCCTTGCCTTCGTTCAGGCAACAGGCCTTTACTTCGGTATTAAAGGTGCTGTTTTAAATCAGAACTTTGCAAGCTATATAACAATTGTTGCAACATTCACTGCAGGTACAGCCTTTCTTATGTGGCTTGGCGAACAGATTACCGAAAAAGGTGTTGGTAATGGTATTTCCATCATCATTTTTGCAGGTATCGTAGCTTCAATTCCCACAATGGCTAAAAACCTCATTGGCAGTGTAACACAGTTTGGTGCTCCCTGGTGGACAATTGCACTCGTTCTTGTGTTTAACCTTGCAATGATATTATTTGTTGTATTTATAACAGATGCAGAAAGAAGAATCCCCGTACAGTATGCCAAAAGAGTTGTTGGCAGAAAAATGTACGGCGGTCAGAGCACACACATTCCGCTTAAAGTTGCTATGGCAGGTGTTATTCCAATTATCTTTGCTATGTCAATCTTAAGCTTCCCCACAACAATAATGCAGTTTACAGGCGAACCCACATCAGCCTTCTGGCTTGGTTTCTGGCGTCTTTTAACTCCATCATCATGGGTATATATTGTGCTCTATCTACTTTTAATTGTTTTCTTCACATATTTCTACACTGCAATTCAGTTTAATCCAATTGAAGTTGCAAACAATATGAAGAAAAACGGCGGTTTTGTTCCCGGAATAAGACCGGGTGCACCAACAAGCTCATATATCAGCAGAATACTTTCCAGAATCACCTTAGCAGGTGCATTCTTCTTAGGTATTGTTGCAGTTATTCCGCTTGTTATCGCCAAAATTTACCCATCAATCCAGAGTGTGTCAATCACAGGTACTTCACTTCTCATTATGGTTGGTGTAGCCTTAGAGACAGTTAAACAGATTGAATCACAAATGATGATGCGTCATTACAAAGGATTTCTTGATTAATATTAGATGAGGTAAGAGTATATGAAATTAATAATGCTTGGAGCTCCGGGTGCCGGCAAAGGCACTCAGGCCATCATATTAAGCGAAAGATACGAAATCCCCACAATCTCAACAGGTGTGATTATAAGAGCTGCCATTAAAAATGGTACCGAAACCGGAAA
>JAGBXL010000150.1 GCA_017629325.1 Clostridia bacterium
GCAACGGTATGACTGTTAATTTCCCCGATAAGCTAACAGAATTTATAAAAAATAATTAAATTATTTTATAAGAATCATAATAAAATTCAAGGTTGTGACATATAATATTTACAACATTTACTATTGACAGTGTTAATAAAATATGCTATAATTCCATACTGTAAAAGCTATGAGGGAGAGAGTATTGCACAATCCTTATTAAGAGAGAGTCGCAGGTGCTGTGAATGCGGCAGTAAGCTGTGTAAGAAAAACACTCCGGAGCTTGCGGAAGAACGCTTTTAAAGTTATTAGAACCGCACGTTCATCGCGTTAAGATGTAATTAAGAGGGTCATATATATGACCAATTTGGGTGGTATCGCGGAAGCTTAGCCTTTCGTCCCATGAATATGGGGCGAAAGGCTTTTTGTTTTGTTTTTTAAAAATTCACATAAATACTAATTTGGAGGTTTAAAATTATGCTCAGAACACATACTTGTAATGAACTTAATACCGATCATATCGGCCAGAAAGTAATCTTAACCGGATGGATAGACACCATCCGCGATCACGGCGGAGTTTTATTTGTTGATCTTCGCGACCACTACGGTGTAACACAGATTGTTTTTTCCGATGATTCAATGCTTTCTGGAATGTCTAAAGAAACAGTTGTTCTTGTTGAAGGAACAGTTACCAAAAGAGATGACGAAACAGTCAATTCAAAAATAAGCACAGGTCTTATTGAAGTTCGTGCCGAAAAAATAGAAGTTCTCGGTCCTTGCCAATTAGGTCTTCCTTTTGAAATTGATGCTTCAACTCTCACAAGAGAAGAAGTTCGTCTTAAATATCGTTATCTCGATTTAAGAAACCGCAAAATTCACGATAATATCGTTCTTCGTTCAAAAATATTAAGCTATCTCCGTCGTCAGATGGAAGATATGGGCTTTATGGAAATTCAAACACCAATCCTCACAGCATCTTCACCCGAAGGTGCCCGCGATTATCTTGTTCCAAGCCGTAAGCACAAAGGAATGTTCTATGCACTTCCTCAGGCACCCCAGCAGTTCAAACAGCTTTTAATGGCATCAGGCTTCGACCGTTATTTCCAGATTGCTCCCTGCTTCCGTGATGAAGATGCCCGTCAGGACCGTTCCCCCGGCGAATTTTATCAGCTCGATTTTGAAATGTCATTTGCAACACAGGAAGATGTTTTTGAAGTTGCAGAAACAGTTATTTATAACACTTTTAACGAATTTTCCGATAAGAAAATTTCAAAACCACCTTTTAAGAGAATAACCTTTGCAGATGCAATGCTTAAATACGGTTCAGATAAACCCGACCTTCGTAATCCTTTAATCATTCAGGACCTCACAGAATTCTTTGCTAAACACGAATTTTTAAACATAAACGGCAGAACAGTTCCATTCAAAAACAAACTTGTTCGCGGTATAGTTGCCAACTATCTTGTTAAAAGAGATGGCGAAGGCGAGGGTGAAGGCGGTAAAAAAGCTTTCGAAAAAGCTATCGACACATATTCAAGAAGCATCGGTATGAAATTCGGTATCGGCTATATCACTTTAGAAGATGGCGAATATAAAGGTCCAATTGCAAAATTCTTAACCGAAGAACAAAAAGCAGAACTCACAGAGCTTGTTGGAATTAAAGAGGGCGAATCTCTCTTCTTTATAAGCGACAGTGCTTCTGTAATCAATCAGCTCTCCGGTGAAATGAGAACATGGATTGCCAAAGAATTAGGTCTTATAAAAGACGATTCCTTTGAATTCTGCTTCATTGTAGATTTTCCAATGTATGAGAAAAACAGCGAAACAGGTAAAATAGATTTTACCCACAACCCATTCTCAATGCCACAGGGCGGTATGGATGCACTCCTTAATAAAGATCCTCTTGAAATCTTTGCATATCAGTACGATATCGTTTGTAACGGTGTTGAACTTTCGTCGGGTGCAGTTCGTAACCATAACCCCGAAATAATGAGAAAAGCATTTGAAATCGCAGGCTATGGCGAAGAAGACCTTAAAGCAAAATTTGGTGCTCTCTACACAGCTTTTGCCTATGGTGCACCACCACACGCAGGTATGGCACCCGGTGTAGATAGAATGATTATGCTTATTGCCGGTGAAGAAACAATCCGCGATGTAATAGCATTCCCCTTAAATGGAAATGCACAGGATCTTATGATGGGTGCTCCCGGCGGCGTAACAGAGCAGCAGCTTCGTGAAGTTCACATCAAGGTAAGAGACTAAAAACCCTCAAGTAAATCCAAAATAAAGGAGACTAAAATTATGGATAGAGAAACCTTAAGAAGACTCGAAATGTTAAATCAGTTAAGTCTCACAGAAATTCAGAAAGACGAAGTTATAGGCTTTTTTGATAAAAGAGAAGCAGATAGCAAATCCCTTGATACCATAAACACAGAAGAAACCGAAAGAATGGTTCATGTAATGCCAATTATGACAGTTGTTCGCGAAGATGTTGTAAATAAACAATACACAGCAGAGCAGCTTCAAAAGGGTGCTCCCGAAACCGACGAAGGTTATTGGTGTGTTCCAAAAGTAGTGGAATAATAGAGAGGGGAGTAAAGAAACATGAATTTATATTTATCAAAACCATCATCACAAAAGAAAAGTGTTATTGTTGATGATATGATATTAACTAAAGATATGCCAACATCGGCAGGCTCAAAAATGCTAGAGGGCTTTATGAGTCTTTTCGATGCAGAGGTTGTTAATAAATTAAATGATGCAGGAATTCCTGTTACCGCTAAAGCACACAGCGGCGAATTTGCAATTGACCTTGTTGGCGAAACATCATACTATGGAGCTATAACAGATAACGGTGTTTTAAAAAATGCATCTGCCGAAAGCATAAAATCGGGCGAAGCAATAGCCGCAGTTAATTTAGATGTTAACGGCTCTGTAAGAAGAAGTGCCGCACAGGCAGGACTTGTAAGCATAAAACCAACCTATGGCACAGTTTCACGCTATGGCACAATTCCCGTTGTATGCTCGGGTGAAACTGTAAGCGTTATGGCTGAAAATGTTACAGATTGCAAAAAAATCCTGGATAGTATAGTAGGTCATGATGATAAAGACGGAACAAGTCTTCCCGAAGAAAAATGTGCCTTAGTAAAATCAGCGGCTGCAAATGTTAAAAAGATAGCCATCTTAAAATCAATGAAAGATGGCATAAACGAAGATGTTTTAAAGAAAATAGAAAAATTCGTTTCTGTTCTTTCTGCAAACAATGTTGAAGTGTGTGAAATCGACGATGATATTATCTGTAAATCACGCCCCGCATGGAATATTCTTATGAGTGCAGAATTGTGCAATAATGTTTCGCGTTATGATGGTGTTAAATATGGCTACCGTGCACAGAATTTCACAAATCTTGACGAACTCTACACTAATAGCCGCACAGAGGCCTTTGGTGAGCTTTTAAAAACCGCAATAATTTTTGGCTCTGAAACACTCTCAACCGATAACTATATGAAAGTGTATGATAAAGCTCTCCGCACACGCAGAGTTATTGTAGAAAGCTTCAATAAAATCTTTGAAGAATATGATGTAGTTTTAATGCCTGCCTCATCTTCACTTGAATATAAAGAAGAATGTGTGAAAGAAAATAAATATATTTCCTATGAAGAAAACTTCTACACAGCACCCGCATCAATAACAGGCCTTCCTGCTCTTGTATGCGGCGGAGTGCAGTTTGTAGGTAAAGCATTTTCCGAAAATACACTTTTTGAAATTGCAAAAATGTATGAAAAGGAGGATAAATAATTATGAGATACGAAACAGTCATCGGTCTTGAAGTTCACGTTGAGCTTGCAACCAATTCCAAAATTTTCTGCTCATGCAGTGCAAAATCCTATGGTGCAGAGCCAAACGAACATGTTTGTCCTGCTTGCTCAGGTATGCCCGGTATGCTTCCTGTTGTTACTAAAAGAGTTGTTGATTTTGGTATGAAGGCAGGGTTAATGCTCAATTGTGATATCAACCGCACAACAACTTTCGATAAAAAAAGCTACTACTATCCCGACCTTCCCGCAGCCTATCAGACAACACAGTGGTTTGCACCCGTTGCAGTAAATGGCTTGGTTGAAATTGAAACCTCAAAGGGTAAAAAGAATATCCGCATTAAGCAAATTCACATGGAAGAAGATGCCGGAAAGCTTGTTCATGATATCCGTGAAGATACAACCCATGTTGATTTTAATCGTACAAGTGTACCACTTATAGAAATTGTAAGTCAGCCCGACCTTTCAAGTGCCGAAGAAGTTGAAGCATATCTTGAAAGACTTAAAAACCTTCTTCGCTATGCAAAAGTTGCAGAATGTGAAATGGCTCATGGCACAATGCGTTGCGACGTTAACCTTTCAATAAGACCTGAAGGCACCACAGAATATGGCGTAAGAACAGAAATGAAAAATATGAACTCCATTGAAGCCATCAAGCGTGCCATAGAATACGAAACAGCCCGTCATATTGATGCGGTTGAAAATGGAACAGAAGTTCTCGTTCAGGAAACAAGACGCTGGGACGATATAAAAGGTAAGAGCTATGCAATGAGAACAAAAGAAACAGCAGGAGACTACCGCTATTTCCCCGATCCTAACGTTATGCCTGTTGTAATTGATGATGAATGGTTTGAAACTATAAAATCATCACTTCCCGAGTTCCCCGAAGTTAAAAAAGCTCGTTATATAGAAGAATTTTCACTTAGCGAATACGATGCAGAGCAGCTCACCAAAAGTATTGCTCTTTGCGAATGCTTTGAAACTGCCAACGAGGTTTGCGGCAGTGCCAAAGATGCTGCTAACTGGATGATATCAGAGGTTATGAGCATATTAAACAGCCGCAAAATGACCTACGATATGCTTTCTATAAATGCAAAATCTCTTGGTGAACTTATAAAGCTCGTTTCAGAAGGTAAAGTTGGCAGAGCAAACGGCAAAAAAATTCTTGCTGCAATGTTTGACGATGCAGATTTAGTTCCCGAAAAATATGCACAGGAAAATGGCTTTATAATTTCCAACGACACAGGCTTAATAGAAAAAGTTGCCAAAGAAGCAATAGCTGCAGACCCCAAAGCTGTAAGCGATTATAAGAGTGGAAAAGAAAAAGCTATTATGTCTATATTTGGTAAATGTATGAAAGAATTAAAAGGTAATTGCGATCCTCAAACACTTCGTCAAATCCTTGTTGACCTTTTAAAAGATTAAATTTAAAAATTACCACCCGATTTTTTTGTCGGGTGGTATATTTTTAGTAAAATGTAATATAATAATTATGTAAGTTTTCTTGACAAAAGTATGAGATAGGTAGTATAATATAAATATAGATATTCCCTCTTAGC
>JAGBXL010000151.1 GCA_017629325.1 Clostridia bacterium
CTTGAAATTTCAGCCTGCGATACAGTGGAGCTTACCCAAAAATATGGAACACCTCTTTACCTTATGAGTGAAGACCGCATAAGAGAAAATATGCGTAAATATAAAAATTCAATAGATAAATTCTATGGCGGCAAAGGTTTATGCCTTTATGCCAGCAAAGCATTTTCAACGGGCTATATTTATAAGCTTGCACAGGAAGAAGGGCTTGGCGTAGATGTTGTATCAGGCGGTGAACTGTTCACAGCTCTTAAAGCAGGCTTTGATGCCAAAAAAATTGTTTTTCATGGCAACAATAAAAGCTATGACGAAATTAAAATGGCAATAGAAAACGGTGTTGGAAGAATAATTATAGATAGCTATGCTGAGCTAGATATGATAAATGCTATAAGCATTGAACTCAATAAGGTTACAGATGTTATGATTCGTGTTAAACCCGGTATTGATGCCCACACCCACGAATTTATATCCACAGGACACATAGACTGTAAATTTGGCTTTGCCATTGAAAACGGCGAAGCAATTGAATTTATTAAAAAGGCAGTTTCCTATAAAACAATAAATCTTAAAGGTCTTCATTGCCATATAGGCTCTCAAATGTTTTTATATGAGCCTTTCAAGCTTGGCGGTGAGGTTATGATGGATTTCTATGCCGAGGTTAAAAAATCTCTTGGCATCACCCTTGAAGAATTAAACCTGGGCGGCGGCTTTGGCATTAAATATACCAATGAAGACACTCCCGTAGATTATGAAGGCTTTATAGAAGCTGTATCAGAGGTTATAAAAAACAAGAGCATTGAGCATAGTATAGATGTTCCCTTTATCTATATGGAGCCGGGCAGGTCAATTGTTGGCGATGCAGGTGTAACTCTATATACGGCAGGTGCAATAAAAGATATTAAAAATGTTCGTAAATATGTTTCGGTAGATGGCGGCATAAGTGATAATCCCCGTTATATTATGTATGGTGCTCTTTATGATGCAGTAGTTGCCAATAGGGCATCGGAGGAGCCATCAGAATATGTAACAATTTGCGGCAAATGCTGTGAATCGGGCGATATTTTAATAGATAAAGCTCATCTTCCTAAAATAGAAACCGGTGATACTATTGCAATTATGTCAACGGGTGCATATAACTATTCAATGGCTAGTAACTATAACCGTATTCCCCGTCCGCCCGTGGTAATGGTTTCAAATGGCGAAGATAAGCTCGTTGTAAAAAGAGAAACTTATGAAGATTTGGTTAAAAATGATATTTTTTAATTGCTTATCGGAGGTAAAATAAATGCTATCATTGTTTTCCCGCGAGGGAATTCTTGGCCTTATAGTCAGCATTCCCGGGCTTCTTCTTGCTATATCCCTTCACGAATTTGCCCATGGCTATGCAGCATATTTAATGGGCGACCCAACAGCGAAATATAGCGGCAGATTAAGTTTAAATCCAATGCACCACCTTGATTTAATGGGTGCACTATGTATGCTTTTCTTTCGTTTTGGCTGGGCAAAACCAGTGCCCATAGATTCTCGCTATTTTAAAAACAGACGGGCGGGAATTGTGCTGGTAAGCCTTGCAGGGCCTTTTGCTAATTTTATTCTTGGATTTTTGTTTTGTCTGGCTTACTATGGAATAAACGCCTACATGTCAGGAAGTTTTGTTGGTCCCTCATGGGTTTATCTGAAAAATATATTACCATTTTTTTCGGAGGTATGTCGTTACGGTGTTTTTATGAATGTTGGTCTTATGATATTTAACCTTATTCCCATTCCGCCACTTGACGGTTCAAAAATATTAATGGAATTTTTGCCCGGCAGAATAAAATACAGAATTTATGAATATGAAAGATATTTTGGAATCATACTTATAATTATTGTTTATGCAGGTGTAATGAGCCCTGTTCTTTCTGGCCTCCGCTCATATATAATAAACTTTTACGAATATATAGCAGGACTAATATTTTTTAGCTAATATGGTGATATAAATGGAGCAGCTAACCTTTA
>JAGBXL010000013.1 GCA_017629325.1 Clostridia bacterium
ACAGTCATATAATTCATGTTAAAAATTACACCGACTATGAAGTTTTAGGGCAAACCAGAGACGATGCAGCCGGCGAAGCCTTTGATAAGGTTGCCAGAGTTCTCGGGCTTGGTTATCCGGGTGGTCCTAAAATAGACAAGCTTTCAAAAGAAGGTAACCCAAAAGCAATAAGCTTTAAAAAGGTTAAGTTTTCAGATAACCAATATGATTTTAGCTTTAGTGGAATAAAAACAGCCGTGATTAACTATTGTCATAACATAGAGCAAAAAGGCGAAACAATAAATAAAGCAGATGTTGCAGCGAGCTTTCAGCAAAGTGTGTGTGAGGTTATGGTAGATAACCTTATAGCTGCCGCAAAAGAAAAGAATTGCACAAATCTTGTGCTGGCAGGCGGTGTAGCTTGCAACACGGCACTTAGAAATGAACTTGAAAACCGCAAAGAAAACTATAACATTTTTTATCCATCGCCGATTTTTTGCACAGACAATGCCGCTATGATAGGGTGTGCAGCATATTATGAATCCCTTGCAGGAAATTTTGCAGATCTTTCATTAAATGCCATTCCTTATCTTGGAATAAATTTAAAATAAGCAGGAGGTTTTGAAATGAAAAAGAATTTTAAAAAAGCACTTGCAGTAATCTTAACTGCAACAATGACACTTTCTATGTGTCTTTCAGCGTTTGCGTCGGTATTCCCCGATGTAACAAAGGAAACATATCCATGGGCAATCGATGCCATTGAAAAGATGGCAGAAGAAGGCATTATTAAAGGCTACGATGACGGCACTTTTAATCCTGCAAAAACAGTTTCCAAGCTTGAATCTCTTGTTCTTATTTCAAGAATTCTTGGTTTTAACGATGATGTAAATTCAGCTCTTGTATCTTCAGCATGGGAGAAATACGGTGAAGAAATAGAAAAATATAATCTTAACTACGGTCAGAATGAAATTGCCTACCTTCTAATTAAAGGGGTACTTTCAATAGACGAACTCGAAGAATATATTGATGAGCTTCATCGTAATGATGGTTTAAAACGCTATGAAGTAGCAGTTTTATTAACAAAAGCTTTAGATGCAGTTAAGCTTTTAAGTAATGACGATGTAACAGCCCTCCAATACGAAGATAATTCCGATATTCCAGCCAGTGCAAAAAAACATGTTGCATATATTTCAAAAATCGGTCTTATGCAAGGTCTTGAAAATAATACCTTTGCTCCCAACGACACCGTTACAAGAGCACAGGCAGCCCTTGTTCTTTACAAACTCCAGGATATGACAAATTATGTTTATGAAAAAGGTATTGTTTCGGCTATTGATCAAACAACAAGAAAAGTTGAACTTCAGTGTAACAATGGAGAAATTCTTTCTCTCACAGCTTCTTCAGGCACACTTTTAAGATATAATGGTGAAGCAGTTATCATAAATGATATTGAAATTGGTTATGAAGCTGTTGTTACATATAAAGAAGACAAGGTATATGCAATAGATTTCGCAGATGCTTTAATAGATGAAATTGTTTATGGTGCATTTGTAAGCTCTGCAAAATCAACTGCTAATGGTACAACAGTTATTATCAATGAACTCGGCGAGTTCGACACTGATATTGATAAAAACAAAAAGACCACACTCAAGGTTAGCGATGATGCAATAATAACATATAATGACACAACATGTTCAATAACAAGCCTTAAACCCGGCTATTTCTTAAAACTTACTGTTGAAAAAGGAATTGTTAAGGTTATTGATGCAAGCCCAAGCTCATCTAAACTTAGCGGCAGAGTAAATAAGGTTATATTAGAGCCTGTTTATATGCTTAGCATTGAAGATAAAGATGGTATTATAAATGATTATCTTGTTTCTTCAAATGTAACAGTTAAGAAAAATGCTGCAACTGCAACTGCAAGAGATATCCTTGAAGGTGATAGTGTAAACCTTGGATTGAGCTACGGCAGAATAAGCGATATATCTGCAACAAGCAAACAAACAAATAAATCGGGTATCATAAAAGAGGTTGTTATTTCATCAACACCTAGAGTAACAATTTCATTTGACGGAAACGATGTTTCTTATGCAATAACAAATAACGCTGGCATAAAAGTAGGGGATAACGCTGCAACATTCTATGATTTAAGAGTTGGCATGAGCGTTAAATACACCTTAGAAAGCGATACAATCATATCTCTCCAGACAACCGCAAACAGCACCGTAACAACATGGGAAGGCACAGTTGTTCTTGTTAATGCTTCTTATGACCTTATTCAGATTTCATTTGTAGATAGCGTAACAGGTGCAGTAAGAAATGAATCTGTATTTGTTAAATCAAATGCATCAATTGTTGACTATGCAACACAAAAAGATAAAAAACTTTCCGCTAT
>JAGBXL010000152.1 GCA_017629325.1 Clostridia bacterium
AATGAGGCAAAAACGCAGGGAATATAGATATATTCCCGAGGCTTTTAACGAAATTATATTTAAAATTTGTAATTCCAAAACGCATTGAGATACCCTCTTTAGTGGCTTGTTCGTTTATAGCATAAGGCACACAAAAAGAAACCTATCTGCCGATAGGTTTCTTCCTTTATATTATATTATAAATTTCGCAAGCGGAACGTCGAGGACGCCGTCCCCTACAATATTATATCCCGTGCCTTATGCGATCCGGAGCATTTTTACATTTCCTTTATTTGCCGACGCAGAATGAATGGAATATTCTGTCCACAACTTCCTCACTCACCGTAAGCCCCACTATTTCGCCAAGAGCTGATATTGCATCTTCAATATCTATAAAGAGTGTATCGGCACTTATGCCCATTTGAGCCGACTCTATTGCAGATGAAAGAGCCGCCTGAGCCTTTATGAGTGCATCTTTATGGCGGGCATTTGTTATTATATCGGAATTGTTTTCAATTTCGCCAATTTCAAACATTTCTTTTATTGTTTGTTCCAACTTATCCAAACCTTCTGACGTTTTTGCAGAAAAATGAATGATTCTATCAAAGTTTTCTTTTAATATACTTTCGTCTTTAAGCTTAGCCTTGTCGCACTTATTTATAAGAGCAACACATTTTTTATCTTTTAGGCTTTCTATTATTTCAATATCGTTTTCGTCAATTCCCGATGCAGCATCGGCAACAAAGATTATAAGCTTTGATTTTTCTATATATTCTTTTGATTTTTTAACGCCGATTGCTTCTATTTTATCTTCGGTTTCTCTTATGCCTGCTGTATCTACAAGGTTAAGGCTTATGCCGCCAAGGGATACACACTCTTCAATAGCATCTCTGGTGGTACCCTCAATGTCGGTTACAATAGCCTTTTCTTCGCCCGATAAAAGATTTAATAAAGACGATTTGCCAACATTTGGCTTACCTACAATCGCAGTTTTTATGCCGTTTTTTATAAGGCTGCCCGCCTCCGATGTGGCAAGAAGCTTTGATGCCTCAAGCTTTATGGAAGAAAGTTCCTTCATAAATTCATCGTCTGAAAGCGGCTCCAGCTCTTCATCGGGATAATCTATAAGCACCTGAACATGAGCTATTAAACCAAGAAGACGTTCTCTTAAAGAATTTATTTTCTTTGAAAGTCTGCCGCCTAAGTGATTAACAGATATGCTCTGCTCTAAATTTGTTTTTGAATTTATAAGGTCTATAACCGCCTCTGCTCTTGCAAGGTCGGTTTTGCCATTTAAAAATGCTCTTTTGGTAAATTCACCCCTCGATGCATTTTCGGCTCCTGCCTTTAAAACCTCTTCTAAAATTCTTTTGGTTGTGAAAAGCCCTCCGTGGCAGTTTAATTCAACTGTGTCTTCGCCCGTGTAGGTGCGGGGAGAAAGCATAACAGATGCTAAAACCTCGTCTAAAACCTTTCCCTCTGCCGACACAATGTGCCCGTGGTGAATGGTGTGGCTAGGAACATCTGCTATCTTTTTTTTAGATGAAGCCTTAAAAACCTTATCGGCAATCTCTAAGGCCCTGCTTCCGCTTATTCTTATTATTGATATGCCGCCTGTGCCATAGGGGGTGGAAATGGCGGCAATAGTTGAGAATATATTCATAAAAATTCTCCTATCCCTTAAAAAAGGTGCAAAAAGCTCTTACAAGCTTTTTGCACCTCAATGTATTATTTCTTTAATGCTATTACAACTTTCCTGTTAACACCCTGTCCGATACTGTATGTAGTTACAGTTTCGTGGTTTTGAAGTGCAGAATGGATAATGCGTCTTTCATAAGCATTCATAGGCTCTAAGGTCTGGTTTCTGCCAGTTCTCATAACCTTATTGGCAAGCTTGCCTGCGAGTTCCTCTAAAGCAACATTTCTTTTTTCGCGGTAGTTTTCTGCATCGAGAGAAACCTTTAAGAAAGATTTATCTCCTCTGTTTACAACAAGGCTTGTAAGGTGCTGAAGTGCATCTAAGGTTTCGCCTCTTTTTCCGATAACAATTCCCATGTCGGGTCCGGAAAGATTTATTTTTAAAACTTCGCCGTCGATTTCGGATTCAACGGTAACATCTTCTTTTGTGATTTCAAAAATTTTGTTTAAAAAGTCTGTGGCTCTTTTTTCACTATCGGGATTATAAGTAACTTTAACAACTGCTTCTTTGCCACCAATTCCCAAAAAGCCTTTTGAGCCTTCTTCAATAACTTCTATTTCAACTTCGCTCTCTTTGGCACCGATTTCGTCAAGGGCGAGCATGATTGCTTCTTCTTTTGTTTTTGCTTTCTTTTCTATTATCATTTATTTTTTCCCCTTTCTTTTTCTTCCCGCAAACTTTGCTTCTTTCTTTTCGGCAATGAGCATATCCTGTGCAGATATTTCTTTATTGGTTTTATTTGCATAGTAGCCGTTTAAAAGAACAGTTTGTCCGATTGAAAATACGTTTGATGCAACCCAGTAAATACCAAGAGCCGCAGGGAAGGTTGCTGTTATCCACAAAGTGAATATCGGCATCATCCATGTCATTGTCTGGCCCATTTCGTTGGCACTATTTGATTTTGCATCTTTTTGATCGGGAGAAAGTATTCTCTTTGGTTTTTCTTCTTTTTTATCATCTTTTTTATTTTTGTTCATAAGCATGGTAACTTTTGAAGAAAAATATGTTGTTACCGCTGCAAGAACCGGAATAATCATTGCAATTGTAAGCCAACCTTCTGCATTTGGATTTGCAGAAAGATTAAGACCGAAGAAATCAAAATCTATAAGCTTTGCTTTTTCGGCAATCTGAATCTGTGCCATGGGGTTTTTGTTGGACATATCGATTACAAACTGATTGCCAAGAGCACCTATTGCTTTATCTGTCATGTGAAGCATATAGGTAAGCGGACGGTAAAGAACTCTGTAAAGAGCAAAGAGTATTGGAAGCTGAATAAGCATAGGAAGGCATCCGCCCATTGGACTTACGCCGTATTCTTTATAGAGCTTCATTGTTTCCTGACTGAGTTTTTGCTGGTCGTTTTTGTATTTTTCCTGCAGAGCTGTTATTTTAGGCTGCATAGCCTGCATTTTGGTCATTGATTTTTGCTGCTTTAAGCCAAGGGGCAAAAGCAAGAGTTTTACAGCAAGTGTAAATACAATAAGTGCCCAACCGTAGTTGGGAATAAGGTTATAAATCCAACCAAGGAGATAACCTATCGGGACTTTTACGAGTTCAAACAAAATAAACTTCCTCCTATTTTAGCGGATCGTATCCGCCCTTGTGAAAAGGATGGCATTTTAAAATTCTTTTTGCAGCAAGTAAACTTCCCTTTGCTGCCCCGTATTTTGCAACCGCCTGCCTTGAATACTGGGAGCAGGTGGGATAAAATCTGCAACAGGGTTTTTTTAAAGGTGATAGATATTTTTGATAAAAACCTATTAAAGAAAGCAGAATTTTTTTCATTTTAAGCCCGACTTTCTTATGCAGTAGTCAAATGCTTTCAAAATATCTTCATAGCTTGCATTTGCTGCTTTGTTTCTGGCAACAACAATAATGTTGTAGCCTTTATTAAGCTCATCCTTGCGTGCACTATAGGCCGCACGTATTAGCCTTTTTATTCTGTTGCGGCAAACCGCCTTTCCAATAGAGGCAGAAACAGTTATGCCAAGCTTATTTAAGGACTGACGGTTATCATAAAAATAAAAAACAAGGTAATCCGTCACAAATTTTTTGCCTTTTCTGTAAGCATAGCGAAACTCCCGGTTGAGCTTAACTGTGTTTTTCATATTTAAACCCCCTCCGAGATATTTTTTATAACATAGGAAATTACGCGCTTTTCGTGCGTAATTTTGCTTGTTTCAAAAAAGATTTCCTTCTTGCAGGCAGCAAGCGGTTACCTCCGACTGAAGCGAAGCTAAGACCGGGGGCATAATGATTGGAAATCTTTTTTATAAGTGGCAAAAAAGACCACCCGAAGTGGTCTTAATAATTTTAGAAAATCAAACTTAAGCGGAAAGAACTTTTCTACCTTTTAATCTTCTGCGAGCTAAAACCTTTCTGCCGTTAGCTGTGCTCATTCTTGCTCTGAAGCCGTGAACTTTGCTTCTGTGTCTAACGTTTGGCTGATATGTTCTCTTCATAGTGATTACACCTCCTTAGAATTCAATGACTTTATGCCATCGCAGTGCCCAAAATCTCTGCCGCAGAGAAATCTGCACCGTCAAAATACATTAATAATGTGCTATGAGCATAAATATACTCACAGACTAAAAACCATTAAAATTATATACTAACACTTTGCTTTTGTCAACAACATTTTTTATACGCGGGGAAAAATTCCACATTTTTGTTAAACTTTTGCCTCTTTTTCCCCTTTTAACAGACAAAATATAATAAATTTAACTATTTTCTTTTATACATTTTGTTAAGATGCAGATATTTTTCTTTATCTATACCCATTATCTGCTCTCTTGTTACCCTGTATGTCCAGTTGCCCTCGGCACTGCCGGGGGTGTTTAAGCGAGTATCGGCTCCATAACCTAAAATATCCTGAATGGGAATAATAACTATTCCTGCCGAGGAAGCATAGAGAGTGCGGATTATGCTATCGTAGCCCTTATCCCAGTTTGAACCGGTGTAGCCGCAATATTCAAGAAGCCTTCTTCTGTTTTCCTCGCTTGCTTCCCATACAAAGTCCAGAAGGGTGTTATTATCGTGGGTGCCTGTGTAGGCAACGCAGTTATTTATATAATTGTGGGGAAGGTGGGTTGAATCGCTATCGTCTAAAAAGCCAAACTGCATAACCCTCATTCCCGGAAATCCGCTTTTTTCTTGCATGCGGTGAACTTCGGGGGTGATAAGCCCCAAATCCTCGGCAATAATGAGTTTATCTTTTGAGACCTCTTTTATTTTTTCTATAAAATCCATTCCGGGCCCTTTTTGCCATTTTCCCTCACGGGCGGTTTTTGCCTCCACAGGAACTGCCCAGTAGCTTTCTATGGCACGGAAGTGGTCTATTCTTACTGCGTCAAAAATTTCTAGCATGGCTTTTATTCTTTCCTGCCACCACTTGTAGCCATCGGCTTTCATTTTTTTCCAATTATATAATGGGTTTCCCCAAAGCTGACCATCTTTAGAAAAATAATCGGGCGGAACACCTGCCACATCTTTCATTGAGCCATTTTCATTTAGCTCAAATAAATCTTTGTTTGCCCACACATCTGCACTGTCGTAGGAAACATAAATGGGAATATCCCCTAAGATTTTTATTCCCTTTGAATTGCAGTATTTTTTTATTTCTTTCCACTGGCTGAAAAACTCATACTGAATAAACTGCCAGGCAAAGAGGTCTTCTTCCTTATACTCAAAAACTGTCCACTCGTTCCACACCTTATAATCATTTGCCATTTTAAGTGCCATAAATTCGCAGAAATTTCCAATATGACTGTGTGTTTTTATAAATTCTTCTATTTGAGGTTTTTCTTTATCTGCTCTTTTTGAGGCAAGCTTTAAAAGGGAAAATCTTTCGCAGATAAGTCTTTCAAACTCACAACTGTATGGCGTTTGCTGCTTTGCAGCTTCAAGCTCCTTTAAGCTTATTAGTCCCTTTTTATATAAAGTTTCCAGATCCACAAAATATGGGTTACCCCCAAAAGCAGAATATGATTTATAGGGTGAATTGCACTCATCAACCATGCAAAATGGCAAAACCTGCCACCAGCTGCAGCCGATATCCGAAAGAAAATCTGCAAATTCTCTTGATTCTTTTCAAAAGCTGCCGCAGGAATAATCGCCCCAAAGAGATGATATGTGCATTAAAACGCCGCTTTCTCTCTTCATTTGTCATTTCCTTTCATTCAAATAAAATGGGGAAAACAAAGAGTATTTTACAAAATATTTAATATTATATGCATTTGTGCCTATATTTCTCCCTGTGTCATGAGCCTTTTCATTTCTTCTATTGCGGCATCTAACTGGGTATCGTTTTCAATTTCTTTATCGTTTTGAGATATGCTCAC
>JAGBXL010000153.1 GCA_017629325.1 Clostridia bacterium
CTGTGCTTTTTAGATATGCTTTCAGATTAAGGTAGGGGTGAGCACCATTGAAATATGCACTTTTAGGCGAGAAGCTCGGCCATTCATACAGCAGAGTAATTCACGAAAAATATTTTAAAATAAAATCAGATAAATCCTCATACGAACTTATAGAAACACCAAAAGAAAAGCTGGCATCTACCGTTAATAGCCTTTTAAAAGGTGGCTACTCAGGATTTAATGTAACAATTCCTTATAAAACAGATGTATACAATATGTGTGATGAATTAAGCCCGGAAGCAAAAAAAATTGGCTCAATAAACACGGTCAAAGTTTTAAATGGAAAGCTTCACGGTTTTAATACCGACTATTACGGTCTTAAACTTTCGCTACTTTATAATGGAGTTTCTTTAGAAGGAAAAAGAGTTGTTATTCTGGGTACAGGCGGTGCAAGTAAGGCTGTGTCGGCACTTTGTGAAGATTTAGGTTGCAGCGATATAAAGCTTGTGTCCCGAAGCCCTGAACCATGCGGAAAACACTGTATCATATCATATTCCGAAATAACAGGGGGCGATGTAATAATAAACACAACCCCCGTGGGAATGTATCCTAAACAAGAGTTTTCACCTTGCAGTAATTTTTTTGATTTTAAAGTTGCAGTTGATTTAATATATAATCCAAGCCAAACTCTGTTTTTAAAAACTGCTTGTGAAAATGGGCTTAAAACAGTTAACGGACTTTATATGCTGGTAGCACAAGCTCTGTATTCACAGTCAATATGGAATAACACCGATGCGGATATCGATGCCATAAATAAAATATATAGCGAAATGAGAGGTAAGTAAAATGAAAATAATGCTCATTCAGGGCCCTAATCTTAATTTTACGGGTATAAGAGAAAAAGGCATATATGGCACAAAAAGCTATGATGATATATGCCGCGAACTTAAAGAATATGCCTTTTTAAAAGGTGTTGAGCTGGAATGTTTTCAAAGTAATTGCGAAGGCGAAATCATTGATTGCATTCAAAAGTGCTATCTTGAAAAATATAATGGCATAATCATAAACCCCGGTGCCTACACTCATTATAGCTATGCGATTCACGATGCCATTGCATCGGTAAATATCCCCACCATAGAAGTTCATCTTTCAAATATTCATAAAAGAGAAGAATTTCGCTCAAAATCCGTAACAGCACCTGCCTGCAAGGGTCAGGTTTGCGGCTTTGGTGAATATGGTTATAAAATGGCATTAAAATATTTTTTAGAGGCAGACCATGAATAATATATATCTTATAGGAATGCCCGGCTGTGGCAAATCATCAATAGGAAAAATAGTCTCCGAAAAACTAAATTTAAAGCATATAGATGCCGATGAATATTTGGAAAATAAATATTCTCAAACAATCCCCCAGATTTTTGCTTTAAATGGCGAAGAAGATTTCCGCCAAAAAGAAAGTGTAGTAATTAAAGAACTTTCTAATATGCAAAGTGTTTTAATCTCAACGGGTGGGGGAGTTGTTGTAAAAGAAAACAATAAAAGTATAATGAAAAAAAGCGGTATCATTGTGTTTATACATACAACACCTGAAAATATTTTAAAAAACTCCAATCTTTCAGGCAGACCGCTTTTAAAAGATAAAAACCTTATCTATGATATTTATAAAGCAAGAATAAACTTATATAAAGATTTTGCCGATATAATAATAGATAATAACAGTAGTATTGAATATGCTGCAAATCAAATTATAAATCATTTCAATAAGGAGTGAACTATGGTGGAAAACTATTATCAAAAAGAAATTGAAACAATGTCCCATGAACAAATAAAAGCTCATCAGGATAGTTTAATTGGTAAACAAATAAAACATGTTTACGAAAATGTTCCATACTATAAAAATCTTATGGATAAAAAGGGTGTTAAACCTGAAGACATTAAATCAACAGCCGACCTTCATAAGCTTCCGTTTTTAACAAAATCCGATTTAAGAGAAGCCTATCCTTACGGTCTTTTGGCAAAACCTCTTTCCGAGTGTGTTCGTATTCACTCAACAAGCGGCACAACCGGAAAAAGAGTAATTGCATTCTACACTCAGCACGATATAGATATATGGGAAGATTGCTGTGCAAGAGCAATTATGGCAGCCGGAGGCACAAAAGAAGATGTTGTTCAGGTTTGCTATGGCTATGGTCTCTTTACAGGCGGCTCAGGTTTTCATGGCGGTTCACATAAGGTTGGATCTCTAACACTCCCAATGTCATCAGGCAATACAGAGCGTCAGATTCAGTTTATGATGGATTTAAATTCAACCATTCTTTGCTGCACACCATCTTATGCAGCCTACATAGGCGAAACTCTTAAAGAAATGGGCTATACAGCCGATAATATTCCTCTAAAAGCAGGAATATTCGGTGCAGAACCATGGACAGAAGAAATGCGCCGCGATATTGAAAAAACTCTTGGTATAAAAGCCTACGATATCTACGGTCTCACCGAAATGTGCGGCCCCGGTGTTGCATTTGAATGCAGTGCTCAAAATGGTATGCATATAAACGAAGACCACTTCATTGCAGAAATAATCGATCCCGACACAGGTGAAGTTCTTCCCGAAGGCTCAAAGGGTGAATTGGTATTTACCTGCCTTGATAAAGAAGCATTTCCTCTTATTCGCTACCGCACAAGAGATATATGCGTTTTAACAAGAGAAAAATGTTCCTGCGGAAGAACTCATGTAAAAATGCTCAAACCAACAGGCAGAAGTGATGATATGCTTATCATACGCGGTGTTAATGTGTTCCCATCACAAATTGAAACAGTTCTTCTTGAACAGGGCTACACACCAAACTATCGCATAGAGGTAGATCGTGAAAACAATTCCGATACTCTCGATATATTTGTTGAACTTTCGTCCGAACAATTCTCCGACACAGTAAGAGAAATTGCTGCAAAAGAAAAAGCACTTGCCTCCGCAATGAAAACAACTCTTGGCATAAATCCCAAAATGCACCTTGTTCCGCCAAAGAGCATTGCCAGAAGCGAAGGTAAAGCTGTAAGAGTTGTAGATAAACGCAAACTCCATTAAGATTAAGAGAGGAGAATAAAAATGAGTGTAAAACAAATTTCAGTATTTTTAGAAAATAAAAAAGGTGCACTTGCAGAGGTAACCTCCTTTATTGCTTCCCACGGCATAAATCTTTATGCACTTTCAATTGCCGATAGTCAGGATTTTGGAATTCTTCGCATAATTACCGACAACCCCGATAACGCGCGTGAAATGCTTAAAAATGAGGGCTACACAGTAACCGCAACCTCTGTTCTTGCCGTAGAAATAGACGATACCCCCGGCAGCATGGCTTCAATACTCAATGTTTTAACAAAAGCCGATGTTATTGTTGAATATACCTATGCATTCATAGGCAAAGCTGCAAATAAAGCATATATGATTTTCAGAGTAGATAATAAAGAAAAAGCAAACGAAGCACTCATAGAATCAGGCATATCAACGATAGACCAAAAGGACTTATTTTTGAAATAAAGCTATTAAAGTGAAGAAAAAATTCTATTGAATTTTTTCTTCACTTTTTTTATGCCATGATTTAATAATTATTTATGTATTGTCTATAATAACACCATAGAGGTGTTTTTTTGAAATATAAGTTTTTTTTACTGTTTTTTCTTTTTATTTTCTCTTTTTTTTATGTATTTTCAGGTGAGTTTTTAACACAAAACCTTTCTCCCAAATACAATAATATAAATGAAAAAGATATCATAGGTGGAAGTGAAAAAGTTAATTTGTCTAATTTAAATGATCCTTTATTTACTCAAAACGAATATTCTTATAATCACTCCTTAGCAAAAGAATCTCTTGTTTTGGCAGTTTGTGCATATTCATCAGGTGTGTCATCTGCAAATTGGGGCGAAAACCAAAAAACAGGAAGAGAAGATAGTATTAAAAGAGCACTTAATCAAAGAGGATACACAGATATTTCAGACTATAACTACGATATTTCTCTTAATGATAGCTCCTCAAAAGTTGCATTCTGCATAGGGTATAAACCCTTTGATAAAAACACAAATATAGTATCTGTTGTCATACGCGGCGGAAACTACGGCTTGGAATGGGTAGATAATTTTAATCTGGGTAATTCTGAAAATTATTATCACAAAGGCTTCTATGAAGCAAGCGTTAGTGTAAAAAAGCAAATAGACGAATACTTAAAAAAACATTCCGATGATAAAAAGATTAAGCTTTGGTTCACAGGTTATAGCAGAGGCGGTGCAGTTGCAAATATTGTTGCTTCAATGTATAACGAAAACAAAGCTTCTTTCCCATGCAGCGTATATGCCTATACCTTTGCTTCGCCTAAAACAAGTGTTGTATCAGATACCAAAGCACACGATACAATTCATAAAAATATTTTTAATATCTTAAGCCCAAATGATCCTGTATATAATATCCCGCCGGAAAACTGGGGCTTTGGCAGGTTTGGAATATGCGTAATTTTCCCTGATAATAATGACATCAGCTACAATGGTGCACTGGATTTAAACCGCAAGGTTGCAAAAAGCTACTACACCAAAACAGGTGAGATTCTTTCTGTATCAGGTAACCCCGTTTTATCATTTATAAATGTGTTTATAAAGTCATCAAAAAGCCGCGACTTTTTCTCTGAAAATCTTTCAAAGCCAATTGGGGATTTTATAAAAATCAAAATGGAAAAAGAAAAAAATCAAAATGGGGTATGGCAACCAATTGAAACTCATAATGCTCTTTATAAAATGTACGGCGAAAAAGCAACTAAAATATATGATAATGTTATAAATAATGATTTTTATACTGCATTTAAGAAAATAGGCTTTAATATCCCTGAAGATTTATATATTTTCATAACCCTTTGCCACATTAACGGTTTTAACGACTTTGAAAAAACAATGCTGTCAAAAATAAATCTTAATGATTTGTCAGAGATTAGCAGCGTAGCCTCAGGCACATCTATAGTAACAGGGCACAGACACGAATTTTATATGTCGTGGCTTGAAAATACCGATGTTAAGGTTTTAAAATTTGTTAAAGAGTAATATTTTAATCACCCGTAATCATAAGTATATACGGGTGATTTTTTTATGAGAAAATTTTTTTACATAAGCCTTGTAATATGCGTTTTCTTTTTTTCACTAAGCCCAATAGCCTTTGCTAATGAAAACACACTTCCCGAGGTCAGTAGCCCATCGGCACTTTTAATGGACTATGCCTCGGGCAAAATAATCTTTGAGAAAAATCCCGATGAAAAGCTTCCCTTGGCAAGCGTAACCAAAATAATGACAATGCTTCTTGCAATGGAAGAAATAGAGAAG
>JAGBXL010000014.1 GCA_017629325.1 Clostridia bacterium
CAATGGGCGATCCCGAAACAATGAGTTTGTTTTTAAATACAGCAGCTCTTGGCGTTGAATCTGCCGATATCGATAGTAGTGTCGGCACATTCGCCGTTCCCGAATTCGGTACAAAATTTGTAAGACAAATGCTTGTAGATACAAAACCCAAAACATTTTCGGAGCTTGTAAGAATTTCCGGTCTTTCTCACGGAACAGATGTATGGCTAAATAATGCTCAGGATATAATCCAAAAGGGTATAGCAACACTTAGCCAGGCAATCTGTACCCGTGATGATATTATGGTATATCTTATAAACCACGGTCTTCCAAACGGTCAGTCTTTCAAAATTATGGAAAGCGTGCGAAAAGGTAAGGGCTTAACCGAAGATATGGAAGCACTTATGAACGAACACAAAATACCCAAGTGGTATATTGATTCATGCAAAAAAATAAAATATATGTTCCCCAAGGCACACGCCGTTGCCTATGTAACAATGGCATATCGCATAGCCTATTGTAAAGTGCATTATCCCAAGGAATTTTATGCAACCTATTTCACCGTAAGGGCAGATGACTTCGACTATATACTTATGGGCCACGGTAAAGAAGACCTTTTAAACAATAAAAAGCTCATAGAAGAAAAAGGAAATGAAATGAGCGATAAAGAAAAGAATGTTATAACCATTATGGAAGTTTGTAACGAGATGTATGCAAGAGGTTTAAAATTCCTCTCAGTTGACCTTTATAAATCTCACGCAACAAGGTTTATTCCCACTCCCGAAGGCCTATTGCCGCCTCTTAATGCACTTCCTGGTCTTGGCACAAATGCCGCAAATGCAATAACAAAAGCAAGGGAAGATGGCGAGTTCTGGTCGGTAGATGACCTTCAGCAAAGATCAAAATCCACCAAAACCGTTATAGAAGTTTTAAGAAACGCCGGTGTATTAAAAGGAATGCGTGAATCAAGTCAGGTTTCATTCTTCTGAATCGGAGGTACTTATGAAGAATAAAAAATATAAATACTTAACGGCAATATCAAGCTTTGCTGTGTCTGTTTTTATGCTTTTCGACTGGTTTATAATAAAAGCAATGGGCACACAGGAAGCACACTCATTTATAACAATTCCGTCAATGCTGACAAGCGGTGCCGACTTTTTAAAACAGCTTGGGGGCAAAGCTGTCGCCATTTTCATACTCATAATGGCAGGACTTGTTGAGTTTATGTGCATAACTGCATCGGTAATGGGAATATGGGGTGCGGTAAGGTGCCTTATAAAACCATATAAATCAAGGCTTATAACAATGTCGCAGCTTGTAGCGGTAACATTTACAAGCATTGCAATTATGGCTGTTCTTCTTATAAATGTTATATCATTTTCAAGCCTTGGAGGTATCATATCTGTTAAACCAACCCTGTGGCTTGCTTTAGATGTTGTTTTCCTTATATTGTCTTTTGTTTTTTCAAGTAAATATCCGTCGCAGCATGAAATAGAAAGAAAATCCAAAACTGATGGCGAGTAATATTTGTTATAGACAAAGAGATTAAACTGTGATATGATGAATATATAAAAGTCAAAGGAGCTGATAACTGTGAAAAAAACAGTAAGCATCATTTTAGCATTAATTTTTGTTTTTTCTTCCTTTGTTTGCTTTGCAGATTCCGACCTCACATTAAAATTAGACGGAAAGCTTATGGTAACCGATGTTCCGCCTGTTATTGTAAACGATCGCACAATGGTTCCATTCCGTGCAATTTTTGAGGAACTTGGAATAACTGTAAACTGGAGCGATGCTTTAAGAAAAGTATATGCCACAGCCGATGACATCACAGTTATATTAACGGTTGATTCCGAAAAAATGATTGTTAATGAAAATATAATAACTTTGGAGGCAGCTCCATTTATAATGAACGATAGGGTTCTTGTTCCCGTAAGAGCTGTGTGTGAAGCATTAAAATGCACAGTAGACTGGGAGGCAGACACCCGCACAGTTATAATTAAAACCAAAGATTATGTTGAACCATCTTTCAACGAAACAATAGGCGGCGACCCTGCCTATGTTAAAAAAGATATTGAATTTGATAAATCCCTTTTTGAAGCCATAAATTCCGAAAGAAAAAAACTCGGTATTCCCGAGCTTTTATATGACGAAACTTTGGCAGGCATAGCACTTTCTCACAGCACCGATATGGCAAAAAGAGATTATATTGACCACACCGATCCCGATGGGGTTGGCCCGTTCGACAGAATAGACAAAGCTTCTGTAAGCTATGTTGCAGCTGCAGAAAATATTGCGTCAGGTTTTTCAACTGCAGCAAAGGTAGTGGAAAGCTGGCTTAATTCACCAAAGCATAGTGCCAATATTTTAAACGCAGAATTTAATAAAATAGGTGTTGGCTATTTTGCAGGCGGAACTAATGGAACTTACTGGACAGTTATCCTGATATCTGATTAAATTAGAGGGTTTGTAAAAATAAAGATTTTTACAAACCCTCTTTTGAAAAACGGGAATAGGAAAAAATGATTCAGAATGGACAAAGCGAACCCCAAGCGAGAAAATTTTTCGCTTGGGGTGATAACCCGAAGCTGTACAAGGGTACTGCGAGTGGTGAGCTTTGTTCATAGCAAAAAGGCATATAATTGGAGAAAAATATCTTTTAAAAGATATTTTTCAACCTGTATAGCAGAATTTGAAAATTTAAAAGCTAATCGTTCTTATGCAGATGCTTTATTGTCGCCTTTTTGCGTTCTGGACTTTTTTTACATTCCCTAATTCTTTATGTATAAAATGGAGGTGTATTATGCAATATAATTATAATCCCAGTGGCGTATGCTCGCGAAAAATAAGCTTTGAGGTGGAAGACGGCATTGTTAAAAATGTTGTTTTCACAGGTGGCTGTGCAGGTAATACCCAAGGTATTGCAAAGCTTTGCGAAGGCAGAAGAGCCGAGGAAATAGCAGAAATTTTAGAAGGCATTAAATGCGGCTTTAAAAATACCTCTTGCCCCGATCAGCTTGCAAAAGCAATAAACAAATTTGTAAAAGAATAATAAATTACCGGAGGTAAATATTATGCAAACAAGAGTTGCAATAATCGCAATCATAGTTGAAGACTATGATTCTGTTGACACACTAAATGCTGTTCTTCACGACTACGGCACCTATATTATTGGCAGAATGGGACTTCCTTATAGAGAAAAACACATAAACATAATAAGCATCGCCATTGATGCACCCCAGGATATAATAAGTGCACTTTCGGGAAAAATCGGCAAAATAAATGGTATAAGTGCAAAAACACTGTATTCAAATGTAATAACAGAAGAATAATAAAAGCGAGTGATAAATGTGGGATTAAACAGCACCCCTAATGCAAACAGAGTTCATATTTCATTTTTCGGGCTAAGAAACGCAGGTAAATCAAGCCTTGTAAATGCGGTAACAAATCAGGATATTGCAGTGGTATCAAATGTCAAAGGCACAACCACCGATCCTGTTAGTAAATCAATGGAACTTCTTCCTTTAGGCCCTGTTCTTATAACAGATACCCCCGGCTTCGATGATGAGGGCGAGCTTGGTGAAAAAAGAGTTCAAAAAACAATGCAGGTTCTTTCAAAAACCGATATTGCAGTTTTGGTTAGCGATGCAACAAGAGATTTGTGTGATTTGGAAAAAGAACTTATAGAGGTTTTCAAGGCAAAAAAAATTCCTTATGTTATAGCATTTAATAAATGCGACATAGGAAAAGCACACAGCAAAAACGAAAAAAATGTTATCTATACCTCTGCCACCGAAAAAGTAAATATAGAGGAATTTAAAAATCTTCTTGCATCTTTTAATAATAGCAATGATGAAAAAAGGCTTCTTGGCGATTTAATATCAAAAGAAGATGTTGTTGTTTTAATCACACCAATCGATGAATCCGCTCCTAAAGGAAGAATGATACTCCCGCAGGTGCAGGCAATAAGAGATATTTTAGATTCTGATGCAATTTGTGTTGTAACGAAAGAAAACACCTACGAAAAAACCCTTCAAATTCTTGGCGATAGGGTAAAGCTTGCAGTGTGCGATTCGCAGGTGTTTGATCTTATAAATAAGCTAACACCACCCGAAATAAAATTAACATCATTTTCAATTCTTATGGCACGCTTTAAAGGCTATCTTAAAGAAGCTTTTGAAAGTATTAAGGTTATAGACAGCATAAAAGATGACGATGTTATTTTAATAAGCGAGGGTTGTTCGCATCATCGTCAGTGCGGCGACATAGGAACGGTTAAGCTTCCTAATTTAATTAAAAAATACACAGGCAAAAATCCGGTGTTTGAATTTACCCAGGGCACAGAGTTTCCAAATGGCCTTGAAAAATACAGCCTGGTTATTCATTGCGGCGGTTGTATGCTTAATGAAAGAGAGGTTCAAAGCCGTATGGAAACTTCTCTTAATAAAGGAGTTCCTTTTTCAAACTACGGCATAGCCATTGCCTATATGAATGGTATAATAAAAAGAAGCACAGAGATTTTCCCTGAGCTTCAAATTTAATCTTAATATTTTAACCCACAATAACGGGTTCGCTGGTAGTGCCGAAAAGTGTTTCGGCACTTTTCTTTTGTGCAATTTCGTTTGATTTTGAAATTGCTCTTTCAATATAATCGTCATTTCCTTTTGAACGGTTAAACTCCATAGAGGCAAAAGCCATAACCGCGTGAGCACCTTTTTCGTCAAGTGAGTTATACATATTTATAAGGTTTAAAACATCATCTGTCATAACAATGTGTGAATGATAGTTAATAAGCTCTATTCCAAGCTTTTCACACATCTTTAAAACTGTTTCATAAGCTGTTCCCTTAAGCCCCGATTTTATTGCACTCACAACAGTTGTTTGAGCAACACCAATTTCTTCAGCAAATTTTCTTGTGCTTTTAAACTGTTTTTTTATTTCAGTTTCAATAAGCTGCGATAATTCGGTCATAACCAAAAACCACCTTTCAAATATCTATGATTTTATCATAGGCTTTTTTAAAAGTCAAATTTAATGGGGACATAACTAAAATTTATGGGCACATAAATTTTAGTTAATAACCTTCCGTCAAACTATATATATTGGAGTTTTACGGACTTTTTTTATTGTGAAATATGGAAAATTGCCACTGCCTAATTTGACATCATAATAAAATTTATGATATTATTATTTTAATAAGTATAAATTATAACATTCAGAAAGGGTGTAAATATATGGGTTTAACTTTAACCGAAAAAATCTTAAAAGCACACCTTGTAGACGGTGAATTTAAAAAAGGCGAAGAAATAGGAATAAAAATCGACCAGACCTTAACCCAAGATGCCACAGGAACAATGGCTTATCTTGAATTTGAGGCAATCGGTATTCCCAGAGTAAAAACAGAACGCTCTGTTGCCTATATCGACCACAACACCTTGCAGTCCGGTTTTGAAAATGCCGATGACCATCGCTTTATAGGCTCAATTGCCAAAAAACATGGTATCTATTTTTCGCGTCCCGGTAATGGTATCTGCCATCAGGTTCATCTGGAACGCTTTGGTATTCCCGGTAAAACTCTTATCGGGTCCGATAGCCACACACCAACAGGCGGCGGAATTGGTATGGTAGCAATTGGTGCCGGCGGTCTTGATGTTGCAGTTGCAATGGGTGGCGGTGCTTACTACATAACCTATCCCAAAATTGTTAAAATCAATTTAGAAGGCAAGCTTTCACCCTGGGTTGCGGCAAAAGATGTTATTTTAGAGGTTCTTAGCCGTATGTCTGTTAAAGGCGGCGTAGGCAAGGTTATAGAATACTGCGGCGAAGGTGTAAAAACCCTTTCTGTTCCCGAAAGAGCAACCATAACCAATATGGGTGCAGAGCTTGGTGCAACAACATCAATCTTCCCATCCGACGAAATAACCAAAGAATTTTTAAAAGCACAAAAAAGAGAAGATGTATGGGTTCCCCTTTGTGCTGACGAAGACGCTGTATATGACGAAGAAATAAACATCAATCTTTCAAAAATAACTCCTATGGCAGCTTGTCCTCACATGCCCGATAATGTTAAAACACTCTCTGAAATTGGCAAAATGAAAATAGATCAGGTTTGCATAGGCTCATGCACAAACAGCTCACTTCAGGATATGATGAAGGTTGCCCATATTTTAAAAGGCAAAACAGTTAATCCCGATGTGTCTTTATCAATTGCCCCTGGTTCAAAGCAGGTTCTTAATATGCTTGCTCAAAACGGAGCCCTCTCTGTTATGATAGATGCAGGTGCCAGAATACTCGAGAGTGCCTGCGGTCCATGTATCGGTATGGGTCAGTCGCCTAATTCAAAAGGTATTTCTTTAAGAACATTCAACCGTAACTTTGAAGGCCGTTCAGGAACAAAAGATGCAGGCGTATATCTTGTTTCACCCGAGGTTGCTGCAGCATCTGCAATATCAGGATATTTAACCGACCCAAGAGATTTAGGCGATATGCCCGAATTTAAAATGCCCGAAGAATTTATTATAAACGATAATATGATAGTTCTTCCCGCCGATGAAAAAGATATGGAATCAGTTGAAATCCTTCGTGGACCAAATATCAAACCCTTCCCCAAAACAGAGCCTTTAAACGATAAAATAGAGTGCAAATGTTCATTAAAGGTAGAAGATAATATCACCACCGACCATATAATGCCGGCGGGTGCAAAAATTCTTCCTCTTCGTTCAAATATTCCTGCAATTTCAAATCATTGCTTCACTGTTTGCGACGAAGAATTTCCCAAAAGAGCAAAAGAAATGGGCTCAAGTATCATAGTGGGCGGTGCCAACTACGGTCAGGGTTCATCAAGAGAGCACGCGGCTCTCGCACCTTTATATCTTGGTGTTAAAGCTGTTGTAACAAAATCCTTTGCCCGTATCCACCGTGCAAATCTTGTTAATGCCGGAATTCTTCCATTAAGCTTTAAAAACGAAGCTGATTATAATAACATAGATTTAAACGATGAACTCACAATAGAAAATCTTAAAGAGTGTATAAACGAAGGTAAAAACATAATCATCACCAATAGAACAAAAGGCATAGAAATTGAATGTGAATGTGAACTTTCCGAGAGAGCAAGAAAAATCATACTTGCAGGTGGGCTTTTAAGCTACACCAAAGAACAAATGTAATAACATTAAAAAAGGAATGAGTAAAATGGCAAAAATTCAAATGAAAACCCCCCTCGTTGAGATGGACGGAGACGAAATGACCAGAGTTATCTGGCAAATGATAAAAGATATTTTAATTTATCCTTATGTTGATTTAAAAAGCGAATACTATGACCTTGGTCTTGAGTACAGAAACGAAACAAACGACCAGGTAACCTTCGATAGTGCCGAGGCAACAAAAAAATACGGTGTTGCAGTTAAATGTGCCACAATCACTCCAAATGCTGCCCGTATGACAGAATATAATTTAAAAGAAATGTGGAAATCACCAAATGGCACAATAAGAGCAATCCTAGATGGCACAGTTTTCCGCACACCTATAATAGTTAAAGGTGTAACACCCTTTATTCCTAGCTGGACAAAGCCCATAACCATTGCCCGTCATGCCTACGGCGATGTGTATAAAAACACAGAAATGCAGGTTCCCGAAGGTAGCAAATGCGAAATCGTGTGCACTGATAAAAATGGCAATGAAATAAGACAGCTTATTCACGAATTTAATGGCACAGCAGGTGTAATTCAGGGTCTTCACAACACCGACAAATCAATTTCAAGCTTTGCAAGAAGCTGCTTTAACTATGCTCTCGATATGAAGCAGGATTTGTGGTTTGCATCTAAAGATACCATCAGCAAAAGATATGACCACCGCTTCAAAGATATCTTTAACGATATTTATGAAGCGGAATATAAAGAAAAATTTGAAAATGCAGGGATAGAATATTTCTACACTCTCATCGACGATGCCGTTGCAAGAGTAATCCGTTCGGAAGGCGGCTACATCTGGGCATGTAAAAACTACGATGGCGACGTTATGAGCGATATGGTTGCCACAGCCTACGGAAGCCTTGCCATGATGACATCTGTTCTTGTTTCACCCGATGGAGTGTATGAATATGAAGCTGCCCATGGCACAGTTCAGCGTCATTATTATAAACACCTTAAAGGCGAATCCACATCTACCAACTCTGTTGCAACTCTTTTTGCCTGGTCAGGTGCTCTCAGAAAAAGGGGCGAGCTGGACGGACTTAAAGACCTTTGCGATTTTGCAGATTCGCTCGAAAAAGCAACAATCCAAACAATTGAAGAAGGCATTATGACTGGAGATTTATATCTTCTTTCAAATCTTCCCGAAAAGAAAAAGGTAGATACAAAAACCTTCCTTGAAGAAATTGCTGTAAGACTTGAAAAAATAATATAACAAATAGGCTCTGCGAAAAACAACTTTTTTGCAGAGCCTATTTGTTTTTTAAAGTTTTAATAATTCCTTCTGCAAGTATTTCTGCCGAACGCAGAGCTTCAAGCTGTGTGTTTCCATGGGTTCCTATTTCAAAAAGAAGAGAGCCTTTTGTTTTGTGCATATTAAATCTTTCTCGCCTTAAATTAAGAGGACGCATAAATCCCGGATACATCTCCTCTAAATTCTTTTGTATTTTAAGTGCTAAAATCAAGTTGTCCTTCCAAAATGGATTACTAAGCCCCATGGCATCTGTGCCGCAAACAATCATTGCCTGTGCGGTACTTTTTCCATTTACCTTAGCCACAAGCTTTGTTGGAGATCCGTTTTCTTCTATGGCATCTCTGTGAATATCAAAAACAAATTCAATTTGCGGATACCTTTCAAGATACCATTCTATAACACCCAAAGATTTAACATACGAAGAATTGTAAGAGGGGGAGTCGCAAAGGGTTTTATCGTGAATAACTGCAATATTGTTTTCTTCAAAAACTTCTGCCATTCTTTCGCCTATACTAACCATGTTTTTTGTGGTGTCGCTTGTTCTGTGGCTGCCGTTTTTTCCAAGCCCGTTTCCGCTATTATCTGAATATGTTTCGCTGGCGTGGGTATGAATAATAAGAATTTTAGCTTTTTTTCCCGAAAGGTCATAGCTTCTTGGAGTTTTTTCAAGCTCTAAAGTATCAATGCGATAATCTGTTTCATTTTTTATATCAAGATTTACCGATTCAATGCTTTTTTGCGGAATTTCTTTTTTCTTTGCTTGTGTATTTTTGGCTTTTGGGGGCTTTTCTTCTTTTTTCTCGGGCGGTTTTAAAAAAACTGCAGAAGCATAACTCATCACAGCCTGAGGATTATATGATAAAGTATCTTTTAAAAATAAACTGCCGCCATTTGATTTGTTAATAAAAAATATATTTTCGTCTTTAAAAATGTTTTGAGCAAATCCCAAGGTGAGAATTGCTACACATATCATCAAAACAATAAATAAAAATCTCTTTTGCCCAATAAAAAAACCGTAAATTTTTCTTTTGCGTGGATACCTGCTTTTTATAAAACCCGCCTCCTTTCCTAATTTATAATTATGTTTTCCATTTCTTTTATATGTCTGTTTAAATTACCTCTTGAAAAGCCTTGATAAATTATGTATAATATATTTTGGTATAGTTTTAGCCATTTAAATTTAGTACAAATGAAACCGGAAAGGAATTATATAAATGATTGAAGAAACAAACAAAGTAAAAACACGCACCCTCCCCGTGCTTCCTATAAGGGGCTTGCCTGTTTTTCCATATATGATAATCCACTTTGACGTGGGCAGAGATAAATCCGTAAGTGCCATAGAAGAATCAATGGTAGAAAATCAGCTTTTATTTCTTCTTGCTCAAAAAAACCCCGAGCTTGAAAGAATAACACCCGACGATTTGTATACCGTGGGCACAATTGCAAAAATAAAGCAGATTTTAAAAATATCCGAAAATGATGTAAGAGTTTTGGTTGAAGGAATATCGCGTGCCAAAGTCATAAACTTCACATCAACCTCACCATTTTTTGAATGTGAGGTAGAGGAGTATGTTCCAAATAAGAAAAAAACCGAAGAACAAATTATAACCGAAGATGCTTATATCCGCGAAATTTCAAAACGCTGTGCCCTTTATTTCGGGCTTCAGGGTAAATTTGAGCGTGATGCAATGGTGCCGATTTCAAACATAAAAGAAGCAGAGCACTTCTCTGATGCAGTTTCGGCGGCACTTAATGTTAAAATAGATATTAAGCAGCAGCTTTTAGAAGAATTCGATATTACAAAAAGGCTTGAAAAAATTCTCACCGTTCTTCATTCCGAAACCGAAATTTTAAAAATAGAAAAGCAAATAAGCAACAAGGTAAAAGAAAAAATAGACCAAAGCCAAAAAGAATATTATTTAAGAGAGCAAATAAAGGTTATCCAAGATGAACTCGGCGAAGGTGAGCTTGGCGAAAAAGAAAGCGAAGAATATATGGAAAAGCTTTCTAAAAATGGTGCTCCAAGCTATGTTTTAGAAAAAGCACAAAAAGAATTATCTCGCCTAAAAAGAATGCAGGCAGGTAACCCCGATGCCTCGGTTATCCGCGGATATATCGACTGGCTCTGCCAAGTTCCATGGAGCGAAAAAACTCCTGAGAACACCGAGCTTTCGCTTGCCAAAAAAATTCTTGATGAAGATCATTACGGCTTAAAAAAGGTTAAAGAGAGAATAGTTGAGTTTTTGGCAGTCCGCATGCTTTCGGGTGGCAAAAAATCTCCCATAATCTGCCTTGCAGGCCCTCCGGGAGTTGGTAAAACATCTGTTGCAAAATCTATTGCCAGAGCAATGGGCAGAAAATATGTTCGTATGTCTCTTGGCGGAGTTAAAGACGAAGCCGAAATAAGAGGCCACAGAAAGACCTATATAGGAGCAATGCCCGGCAGAATTATTTCTGCAATGAAGCAGGCAGGCACAAAAAACCCCGTTATTCTTTTAGATGAAATAGATAAACTGGGTGCCGACCACAGAGGAAGCACCTCTGCCGCACTTTTAGAGGTTCTCGATAGCGAACAGAATTTTTCTTTCCGCGATCACTACATTGAGCTTGAATATGACCTTTCCGATGTTCTTTTCATCACCACTGCCAATAATCTTGACACCATCGACCGTCCACTACTGGACAGAATGGAAGTAATTGAGCTTTCGGGCTACACCGATACCGAAAAGCTCTCTATTGCAAAAAATCACCTAGTACCCAAGCAGCTTGAGCGTCACGGACTAAGCAAAAAAATGCTCGCCTTCAAGGACGATGCAATTCTTGAAATTATAGACTACTATACCCGTGAGGCGGGAGTGAGAAATCTCGAGCGCACCGTAGCAGACGTTTGCCGAAAGGCGGCAAAGGAGCTCGTTGAGGAAGCGGTAAGCGGTAAAATAACGGTTACTGCCGACAGCGTAAGCCAATATCTCGGAAAAAGAAAGCATTTACCCGAAACGGTTTCCGACACGGACGAGGTCGGAGAGGTCAACGGACTTGCGTGGACGCAGGTCGGCGGAGATATGCTCAAGGTTGAGGTAGCTGTGCTTGAGGGCACGGGCAAGATAGAGCTTACGGGCTCACTCGGCGACGTTATGAAGGAATC
>JAGBXL010000154.1 GCA_017629325.1 Clostridia bacterium
GGCGGTGTTACCCATGGTATAACACCTCTTGAAATGTCTACCGCATATTCTTGTATAGCCAACGGAGGAATGTATGTTGAGCCCACATCATACACAAAAATTTGCACTAAAGACGGCGAGCTTGTTTTTGAAAACAAACCAAAGAAAAACAGAGTATTCTCCGAGGAAACTGCGTTTTTAATGCAGGAGCTTTTAAAAGGCGTTGTAAACTATGGTACAGCGGGCGGAAACAAAATTCAGGGCATGGATACCTGCGGTAAAACAGGAACAACCGATGATAACAAAGATAAATGGTTTATTGGCTTTACCCCCTACTACTGCTCAACCGTATGGGTTGGCTACGACAAACCAAAAGTTATAGGTGCAGGCACAGAGCTTGCAGTTGGAATATGGCGTAAGGTTATGACAGAGGTTCACAAAGAGCTTAAAAATAAGAGCTTTGAAAAACCCGATGGTATTGTAAGAGCAAACATTTGTCCAAGCACAGGAAAATACGCATCAGAGGGCTGCGGTGTAACCGACTATGCCAATAAAAAGTTCTTAACGGGCTATTGCAGAGGCAAGCACCCAAAAACAATGCTGATTTCGGATACGCCCTATATTGACCCCGATAAAGAGGTGGAAAGCTCCGCCCAATCACCCGAAGGCGAGGACACAAATGGCGAAAATACCACTACTGCCGCAGATAATAACGGCAGCACTCCTCCAAAAGACACAAGTGGCGAAAGCAACAATGGAGAAAGCTCAATAAATCCCGCTGCATAAATAATCATTATACAAAAAGGAAGACATCTTTTAAAGATATCTTCCTTTTTAAATTTTCTTTTTAAAATAATTTTTCCAAATAACTTCTTACTCAAAAACCGAAATCATTACAATGTTATATATGTGGCTTACCGAAACACAAAGCACTCTTTCTTCTTTTACCCAATATTTTGAATTACTGAAAGTGTCTATATCAAATTTAAAATCATAGAAAGTCCAGCCTTGTGATTCTATGTATCTTTCGTAATAGCTTTGGGAAAACATATCGTAGGAATACACATAAAAAGTTTTGCCGCCGCTTGTATATTCTTCTACAAGCTCTGATTTAGTGATTTTACCATAGTCTATATCGTCATAGGCAGCATCCCTTCCCGATTGACGCTCTTTTTCTTCTTCGGGTACAGAAGGTATATAGCTATCATCTGCAACAATATCTTTATTATCATTTTTATTTGTAACATCATTTTGAGGCAGATTTTTTGATACAGCAAACTTTCTATATACATCGGGAACAATCTTAATGACAGTGGTTTCGCCATTTGCCGTGTGTTCAGTTATATCTATGAGCATATCTCCCTTTATATATCCATAGTTTGTTCCGCCCAAAATATACTGCATACTATATGGCTCAAAGCCAAAATCCTCCTGAAGATAATTAAGATAATCGGAAAGAGAATTTTCACCTGCATAATAGGTATATTCCACTGAACCATCGGATAAAATCGTTTCGGATACAAAGCTTGCGTTTTTCACCCACGAAAAATCAGGAACAGGAATTGCAAGCCCTTTAACCCAGCTATATTCATTATCATTTGAAATAACTGCACTCTGGCTGTTTTCATGGTAGCTTATTTTTTTGCCAAACCCCTCTGCCACATATCTTACAGGAGCAAAGATTCTGCCATTTACCATTTCAACCTGCGAATCCATAAAATATTCAATTCCATTTAAGCTATACTTACTCTCTCCAAGAGTCATAGTTAAGCAAACACCATTTAAACTAGATGTTGCAGATTGCGTTTCATCGCTCCAGCTTACCTGTGCACCCATAGCCTCGTGTATAGCTCTTACAGGTGCCATTATTCTGCCATTTGAATAATAGGCATTAACATCAAATTCGATATTCTTGCCTTTATATAACACCTTAATGGCATTATCACCCGTGCACTCGGCACTAATGCCCGAAAAAATAAACAAAAGAACAAATATAAAAACACTAAACTTTTTCATTTATATGCAACTCCGTTTTTTTCTTTAACAAAGCTAATTTTATCACATAAAAAAGGAGCTTGTCAATGCTGCATGGTGGAGCTACATATTTTTGAAAAATAAAACTAGTCGTCGTATTTTTTCAGTTGTTCAGTGTAAAGCTTGCATATTTTATAGTTCCAGCTTGCACAGTGATTTTTAAGCCACTCATTACGGCCATATCTATTGGGAAACTCAATATTTCGGTTTTCACAATGAAGCACACCGTTTTTTTCATATTCGTAAAAGGGGCATATTAAATAATCTATTCCCATATTAACCTACCCCCTACTGTATTTTTTTCAGGCTTACATATCTGCCGTATGTAAGACCTTCTTTTTTAGATTCTCTGGCAACATCGTTTATGGTAATTTTAACGGGGATTTTTGTTACCTTCATTTGTATTTTGCCAAGCTTACTCATATAAGTGTGTTGACAGTTAAAATTACAGAACTTCTTTTTACGTTTTGCCGTAAAAACTTGTCCGCACCACTGACACAGGCATTTTTCGGGTTTGTTCCGACGCCTTTTTAAAGCAAGTTCAGCACATTTTTTAGTGCAATATTTGCGAGAATTTATATTGCTTGGAAATTCACTGCTGCAATATGGACAAATTTTTATTTGTATCATTATACCTCCTAAAATCCTGCCTCTATAAAGCACCCAATAACATACATACCTATGCAAAGGGCAAAGAGGACCTTGTCGCTACTCATAAATTGATTAACTTTTTGTTTCATAAAAGACACTTCCTTTCATTCCGCACAATGATATCGACACACAATGTTTCGCTATCGACACATTTATATTAGCACGAATTTGTGTCTTTGTCAACACATTTTTTAAAATTTTCTTGATTTTTTTAAAATAATGTGTTACAATAGCTACATAAGGAGTTAAAAAGAAAGGATGAAACCCATGAAAACTCTCGGCGAAAGAATTCGCGACCTCAGAAAGCAGGCAGGTTACACCCAGAATGAGTTTATTGATATATTAAAAAAGGAATATAATTTAAAAGCAGACAGAGTGATGCTCAGCAAATGGGAATGTTCAAAACAGTGCCCTCATATAGAAACTCTAAAATGTATTGCAAATGCTTTGGGAGTTTCTCTTGATTATTTAAACGGGATTGAAGAAAAACCAAAAGCAAAAATCAAAAATATAAGCGAACTTCACGAAACGCAAATGCCAATGTATGGAAAAATTGCCTGCGGCTCGCCTATTGAATGTAACACCGATTTTGATATTGAAACCTTAAGCGGAAATATTGTAAACGGCGATTTTTGCGTTGTTGCCAAAGGCGACAGTATGATAAACGCCAGAATATTTGAAGGCGACATTGTTACAATAAGACGGCAGAGCATTGTTGAAAACGGTGAAATCGCCGCAGTTGTTATTGGCGATGAAGCAACACTAAAAAGAGTTTACTATATAGAAAACGGGATTATGCTTGTGCCCGAAAACCCCGCATATAAACCCATGGTCTTTACGGGAGAAGAATGTGCAAATGTTGTTGTTCTGGGGAAAGCAGTATCTATGCAGACCAAGCTCAATTAAAAGTGTTAACTTCTTTGCACCCAGGCACCAAATAATTCAGAAATTATAAATTATAAAAAAGCAGGCTGAGCCTGCACATGAAAGCGAGCTTGTTATGATATACATCTCATCTCGCGAATTTAAAAAACGCAAATTCCTATACAGTAAAAAAACAGTTGAAGCCAATATGCTTCAACTGTTTTAATTTTTATAGTATGCTTTGTAAAAACTGCTTGGTTCTTGGGCTTTTTGGATTTGTGAAAATATCTTCGGGTAAGCCCTCTTCTTCTATTGCACCGTCGCACATAAAAATCACTCTGTCGGCAACCTCTTTTGCAAAGCCCATTTCGTGAGTTACAACAACCATTGTCATACCCTCGCCCGCAAGCTGTTTCATAACATCTAAAACCTCGCCTACCATTTCGGGATCGAGTGCAGATGTGGGTTCATCAAAAAGCATAACATCGGGATTCATTGCAAGAGCTCTTACAATGGCAACTCGTTGCTTCTGACCGCCTGAAAGCTGCGAAGGATACGCACCTGCTCTATCCTTAAGACCAACTCTTTCAAGAAGATTAAGTGCTTTTTCTTCTGCCTCTTCTTTTGAAAGCTTTAAAAGTTTTATTGGTGCCAAGGTCATATTCTGGAGCACAGTTTTATGGGGGAACAAATTAAACTGCTGAAAAACCATACCCATTTTACGACGCATAAGATTTATATCGGTTTTGGGAGCTGTTATCTCTTTGCCATCAAATATTATAGAGCCTTTATCTGGTTTTTCCAAAAGATTTAAAGAACGCAGAAAGGTTGATTTCCCACTTCCTGATGGTCCTATAACAACAACCACTTCGCCCTTTTTTATTTGGGCGGAAACTTTATTAAGAGCAACGATCTTACCGCCCATATACTGTTTGCTCAGTTCTTGTGTTTTTATAAGATAATTATCGCTCACTCTTTCTTAGTCTCCTTTCAAGTATATTTAAAAGCTTTGTCATAAATAAAACCATTGCAAGATATATTATTGCAACAAGAAGTATGGGATTAATCTGATCATATGTAGTATTTTTTATCTGATTTCCCGCTTTAGTAAGGTCTATTACTGCAACATAACCTGCAACAGATGTTTCTTTTAAAAGTGCAATCATTTCATTGCCTATGGCAGGAAGTATGTTTTTAAACGCTTGGGGTAGTATTATAAACCACATTGTTTTTGCTTGTGAGAATCCAAGACTTCTACCAGCTTCCATTTGCCCTTTATCAATTGCAAGTATGCCCGATCTTATTGTTTCGGCAACATAAGCACCCGAATTAATACCAAAAGTAAGGGTTGCAACCCATGTGCCATCTTCTGCTGACACAAAAACGATAAAAAACATTATAAGAAGCTGAACAACAACAGGTGTTCCGCGTATTACAGTTAAATATATATTACATAACACATCAAATATTTTAAACTTTTTATTATTCTCGCAAAAAACCTTTACAATAGCAACAAAGGTTCCTATCACAACACCTATAAGCAAAGCTCCAAGTGTAATTTCAATTGTTTTTATAAGTCCTTCAACAAGTGTCATATAACGGTTTGAAACTATGAATGTGTTATACAAAGTATCAAGCCATTTATTAAACCAATCCATTATGTTCTCCTTTCTTTTGTAAACTTCATCTAAGCACAAATTAAGCGGTACTTACGCACCGCCTAAAATTTGTATTACTTATTCAGCATCATATGGAAGTTCATATTTTTCAAAGATTTCAGCAAGTTTGCCTTCTTCTTTGAGTTCTTTTAAAGCACCGTTAATTTCTTCTGTTAATTCGTCATTACCTTTTTCAAGTGCTATTGCATAAGCTTCCTGAGTGAGTGCTTCTTCAAGAACAACTGTTTTTCCTTCCTGTTTTTCAGAAAGTGCTCTAGCTACTGCATCATCAATAACAACTGCATCTACTTTACCGGCAGTAAGAGCTGATATAGCCTCTGCACCTGTTTTATAGGACTGAACATCATACTTATTGTCTAAAAGATATCCTTCGCCAGTTGTTCCTTCCTGACATGAAACTTTTTTGCCTTCTAAATCTTTTGCAGCTGCAATCTCGCTGTCTGCCATTACAATGATTGCCTGAGATGCTGTGTAGTATTCATCTGTGAAGTTCATATTCTTTTTTCTGTCTTCATTTGCTGTGATACCTGCAACAGCCATATCATACTTACCTGTTGCTGCACCTGTGAGAGCTGCATCAAAATCGATATTTACAATTTCGAGTTCTTTGTCGAGTTTCTCAGCAATTGCCTGAGCAATTTCAACATCGGCACCAACTATTTCACCATCTTCAATATATTCAAAAGGTGGGAATTCAGCATTAGTTGCCATTTTAAGAACTTTGTCATCCTTACCGCCACATGCTGCCAAGCAACATACTGTCATAACAAGAACAAGTAATAATGATGTGATTTTTAAAAACTTTTTCATTTTAATCTCCTCCAATTTTATAAAAGACGGGTTCCGCCTTTTCTATTGTAGGTAAAGTTTATCACACCAAACAGGTAACTGTCAATATAAAAAGGATACTTTGTTTAATTTTTGGTAAGTTTTACGTATAAATATTCATATTTTTAAGTATTTATTCACATACTTATTCAATATTACAATAGGTCTCGCAAGATATTTCCCTCTCTTTTTCCACAGTAATTACATATTCTATGCGATCGTCGTATTCATTTTCAACTGCTTTTGCATCTATTCCGTGGCGGTGCATAAGCTCAACCGCGTGGCGAAGGGTGTTTGAAAAAAGCCTCAGGTTATTAAAGCTATTGCCTCTTATAACAGTTTCTTTAACTGCTTCGGTTTTTTCTTTTGCATCTATTATAGATTCTATTAAATCCTCTGTCTGTTTAACATTTAACCCTTTTTTTGTTATCTTTTCCAAAGCCGAAAGCTGCTCTTCTTCTGTTTCAAGGCGAAGAAGTGCTCTTGCGTGGCGTTCTGTTAAAGAGTGGTCTGTTATTATTTCTCTTATAAGCTTTGAAAGCTTTAAAAGCCTAATTTTATTTGCAACGCTGGACTGTGTTTTTCCCAAAGAGATAGCCAGCTCCTCCTGGGTGAGACCGTGATTATACAAAAGGTTTCTGTAGCTTTCTGCCTCTTCCATAAAGCTTAGGTTTTCTCTTTGAATATTTTCCACAAGAGAAACCACTGCACTTTCGTGGTCGTTTAAATTGGATATTATTGCAGGTATTTTTAAAATCCCCGCCATTTTGCATGCCCTTAATCTACGCTCACCCGCAACAAGCTCATATTCTCCCGTAAAAATTTTTCTCACAGTTATCGGCTGAAGAACGCCATACTGCCTTATTGAGCTTGCCAGTTCAATAAGATTATCTTCGTTATAGCTTCTTCTTGGCTGATAGGGGTTTGCCGATATTGCATGCACGGGAATATAGCACACTGTTTTTTGTTCTTCTTTTTTTGCTTTTTCTTCGCTTCTTAAGTCGATTTCTTCAAGAAACCAAGAAGCAAAATTTCGTTTTTTTACAAGCTGCATATTATGCCTCCTCTTTTCTATTTGTATCTGTTTTTAGAATATCATTTCCAATAAAAAAAGGGAAACATTTTTCATCGTTTAAAAAAGACATAAATTTTTATTTTTACATAAAAAAATCCTCCGCCTGACTAAATAGGTGGAGGACTTTGATTTTTTAAATCGGATTTTGCGATATTTTTTTACTGTATAGGAAACTTCGTTTCTACACAGTAAAAACTTTGATTATATTGCCGTGCAAATTTTTTTGAAAAGCCTACTGCTTTTCAAAAATGCACATGGCTTAAGAAAAGCGATTATAGCTCCGCACTTCCGCCAAAGGCGGTGCGGCGAAGCCGCTTTTCTTGTAAACTTTTAATTAAACATCGTAAAAACCTAAAATAAGTATGCCCGCAAAGGCAATTGCAAGGGCTATGTAATGCTTAGCTGAAAGCTTTTCTTTGAGGAAAATTCTTCCCCATATCATAGAAACTGCACAGTATGCCGAAATGATAACATAGCCGGGCACATAGCCTGCAACTATAACCATCATATAAAACACCTGACCCACAGCTTCGCAGATACCGCCAAGAAGCTTTGTGCCATCGGATTTTTTATCTACCTTTTCTTTTTTAACTGCAAAAACATATATTGCAAACACTATTGCAACCGCAAGCCATGTAAATTCGTAGGCAGTGTTTAACACATCTCCTGCCAGTGTTTCGGCAACTGCCTCGCTCTGACCCATTTCAATGAGCTTACCAACATAATTATCGGCAATAAGGGTATCTACAAAGGTTCCGCATGAATCTAAAATGCAGTAAAGCACGGGAAGAGAGATTGCCCAGAAGCTCTTGGTGTATTTTCTGTATGCAGTCATCTGGCGTTTGGCTCTTAAGTCATCATCTTCCATATTATCGATGAAGCCAAGGGCTATTATGCCAATAACAATGCAAGCTATACCCGCAATTATGGGAGCATTTAAGAAAACCTGGTTTCCGTCTGCATCGGGGTTAAATGTAACACCAAAAACAAGCATACAAAGTATGGCAGTTACAGCACCCGAGCCGTTGCATATTGGCGATGAAACAGATAGCTCAATGTATCTTAAACCAAGATATCCCACAACCATTGAAACAATATAGAAAAACGATGCAGGAAGATAGGTTATTATATCGGAAAAAGTTATGGGAACTCCTCCGACCACCACTTCGTATATTGCATGGGCACCCATTACCAAACCCACTGCAACACCAACTTTATAATGACTAAGTTTGTCTTCCTGCTTTGAGCCGATCTTACTGAAAATATCGGATCCACTCCAGCAAAGCATTGCTATTACAGCAATAATCCACATTTACTTTTTCCTCCTTTGTGTTTTAAAATGTGTTTTTTAAAATCTATATTAAACCTAAAAGATGCATGAAGTATGGAATACATACTGCAAGAATACAAATGCCGACTATAAAAGCTATGGGCATAAGTTTTTTCTTTTGGGCATTATCTTTTTTTCTTAAAAAACCTGTTTTTGAAAGTGCCGTTTTTAAGGGACGGTATAAAATAAGGGTTAGAGCTGAATTTATTAAGCCTTTTAAAAGATTAAAGGGTAAAAACACAGGCAGAAGCATGGCTTTAATAGCATCTCTAGGCACCTTCATATAAAGAGGGGTTATATAATAATTCCAAAGTAGCATAACTGCAGTAAGAGATATTGTGGCAGCAATGAGCCCCCATATAGCACCATTTAAGCTATGCCATTTTCGATAAACATCTGATGCCACACAGCAAAAAGCTGCGGTAGATACCACATTCATTATCATTCCTATTATCCCCGTGCTGCCAATGGTTATAAATTCCATAAGAGAAACAACCACAGAAATAATAAGAGCATAAAAGGGCCCTAATATAAATCCGCCGGAAACAATTATAACATCTTTTAAATCAAGCTGCAAAAAGCCCGAAACCTCGGGAATTATTTTTGATACAAGCATAACAATATAGCTAAGTGCACACAAAAGCCCAGAAAGAGCAATATTTTTTGTTTTAGTTTGCATTTTATCAGCTCCCAAAAAATAACCCCGCAGAAAAACTGCGGGGCAAAATACATTCAACACATCTTCTTTCATCCGGACTGTACCGTCGGCTTTGGAATTTCACCAAATCAATCATTACGATTCGCGGGCTTTACCGCCGGTGAGGAATTGCACCTCGCCCCGAAGATAACTTTATTATACAATATATTTTTAATTTTGTAAAGTGTTACATATCTAAATCAGCTAAAACAACTCCACCAGTGTTTAGAGATTTTTTAATATCTATTATTCTCTGGTTTAAAGAGCCTTTAAATCTTAAATTAAGTTCGGTATTATCTTTTTCAAACTTCCCGTCAACCAAAACATCACAAAGCTCCAAAAGACGAAGCTTATCTTTATCGTAAATAAGGTTTTCGTAGGTATAACCCGAATATATCCACACTGTTTTTTGAGTGTTTTCCTTTATGGCAAATACCAGCTCATATAAAGGCTCAACCTGCTCAAAAGGCTCTCCGCCGGAAATGGTAATATTTGTTATGGAGCTTTCGGTGAGCTTATCATACACTTCGCCTAAAGTAACTCTCACTCCTGCGTGATAATCCCAGGTTTGCATATTATGGCATCCCTCGCATCTGTGGGGACAGCCACTCACGAAAAGCACATCCCGAAATCCTGTTCCGTCAACAGATGAAGAATTTAAAATGTTCATCATCTGAATTTCGGTTTCTCTCCAATCAGACTTCATGTGTAACC
>JAGBXL010000155.1 GCA_017629325.1 Clostridia bacterium
CATCAATTTCTTCAAGCTCTTCTTTGGTAAACTTTGTATTTTCAAGCATTTTAACATTTTCTTCTATCTGCTCTTTAGAAGATGCACCAATAAGAACACTTGTAATTCCCTCATGGGCATACACCCAGGCAAGAGCCATTTGTGCAAGGCTTTGTCCTCTTTTTCTGGCGATTTCGTTTAGCTTTTTTGATTTTTCTATTTTTTCCATGCTTACCGATGCTTCATTTAAAAATCTGCCGTCGGTTTTAACTCTGCTGGTTTCGGGAATACCGCCAAAGTATCTGTCGGTTAAAAGACCTTGTGCAAGGGGGCTGAAAATTATCATGCCCTTTTTTTCTTTAACAGAAGAATTTAGTATTCCTGTTTCTTTAATTTTTCTGTCGTAAATAGAAAACCTATTCTGATTTATAACAAAGGGGCATTTTAATTCATTTAAAATTTTTGCTGCCTCCTCCATTGTTTCGCCGTCGTAGTTAGAAAGTCCGGCATACAGGGCTTTGCCCGATTTAACTGCATGGTCAAGAGCACCCATTGTTTCATAAAGAGGGGTGTCTTTATCCATTCGGTGATGATAAAAAATATCAACATAGCTAAGCTTCATTCTTTTAAGGCTGCTATCGAGGCTTGATAAAAGATATTTTCTGCTTCCTCCGTCGCCATAGGGACCTTCATGCATTTTATAGCCCGCTTTTGTGCTTATTATCATTTCGTCGCGGTAGGCAAGCATATATTCATTTAATATTTTGCCAAAGTTTTCTTCGGCAGCTCCGGGGGGTGCTCCATAATTGTTGGCAAGGTCAAAATGGGTTATACCCATATCAAATGCCGCAAAACACATCTGGCACATATTATTAAAATCGGCTTTCTCGCCAAAATTGTGCCATAATCCCAAAGACACGGCAGGCAGCTTTAAGCCGCTTTCGCCGCATTTTCTGTATTCCATTTTTTCGTAGCGGTTTTGGTTTGCCGAATATTTCATATTCATACCTCATTCATTTATAATATATGAAGAAAGCTTTTCAATGCACCTTTTTGGTGCATCAACCTCGCTTCCCCATTTTTTCCCTGCATTTCGGTAGTCAAACATGAGTGTGAATTTGTGAACTTCGTCTCTTAAAGATTCAAGCTCACTTTTTTCTTTATTATATACAATTTCTAAAAATTCTGCCGCTTTTTTTCGGCTTAAATGCTTATATGCCCCTTTAGTTAAAGCTTTTAGGTGGGGCAGACAAAAGCCTTTTGAATTTATAAGCTTATTTCTAAAATCCTCTTCCTTTTCCCAAAGGTAAAATAAAACCCTTATAAATCTCTCCATTGTTGAATTTAATTTATCACATATAACGCATGAAGATGTTATGCCCAATATTTTATCCGCCATACTTTGAGCAGTTGGTGTGTTTTTCTTTTTAAATATTGATTTTTTATTGTTTTTAATTTCATCAATGTCGGCATTTATACTGCATATAGTTTTTTTAACTTCGTCCAAATGTGTTTCTAAAAGCAGTGCAAGACTTAGTTTCTCCTTTTTGGGAAGCATCATGGAAAAATGACGGTTGCAGTAGCCTTTTTCGTTAGATATAATTCGGTAATCAGGCTCCATCATTGCTCCGCCTAAGGAATAGTCAACCGCTTCTTTTTCAAGCTTTTGCCTTAAATGGCATAATGGACAGCTGCAGCTTTCGTCAAATGCTTCGTTAACAGGAATAGTATATATTTTTTCATTCATTTTTATCACCTTTTTCATTTTATAGAAAATTGCGTTATTTATTGTTCGCGTGAGCAAGTGTAAATCGAATTAGGCACGCTCTCATGCGCAGGCTCAGCCTGCTTTAGTATAGCATTAAAAATATTTAATTTCAATACAAAAACAAAAAACAGCACCTATCGGTACTGTTTCTCGTTTTATCGGGGTAGAGGGACACAACCGCTTCGCGTTTTACCTGCTTGCCCACCCAAGCCTTTGGCTTCGGTACCGGGCTACGCACCTTTTTGCTAAAAACGATTATCAATCGTTTTCTTAACGCAAAAACCCCCTCGGTGTTCGAGTCCTTACAGATGATAAAACAAAAAACAGCACCTATCGGTACTGTTTCTCGTTTTATCGGGGTAGAGGGACTCGAACCCCCGGCCTCATGGTCCCAAACCACGCGCGCTACCAAACTGCGCTATACCCCGAAACATATTAAATTTGCGACCTTGTTATTATAGCACACAATAATACAGAAAGTCAAGAGAAAATTAACACAAAGAAGGTGCTTTTTTAAAAAAAAGCACCTTCTTTGTGTTTTCTCTGTTAAATTATGCTTGGCAACAACGAGGGATACAATAAAAATATCACAAAGTGAGATAAATGTCAATATCTCGTTTTGCGATGTGTTATAATTTTTAAAAATGTCGGGAGGAAAAAATGAGACTAAAAGAATTAAGAGAAGAAAAAGATTTAAGTCAAAAGGTAGTTGCCGAGTATTTATGCGTCAAACAAAATACCTATTCTCAATATGAAACAGGGCAAAGGCAGATTCCAATAGATGCACTCATTAAGCTTGCAAAATACTACAACGTTTCAACCGATTATATTTTAGAAATAAAGAGTGAAAGATAAAATTATTTAGAAAATTAAATAAAAACTGTATAAAAATAAAACAAAAGCCAATACTTTAAATGCAAAGAAATTTTATGAAGGAGAGTTTAAGTTATGAAAAAATTCCTTCTTGCATTAGGTATTGGTTTTATTTGTTTGTTTATTTTAAATTCAGAATTCAAAGCAACCGAGGCGGCACTTGCTTCAAATGTTATTCGTTTCCATGTTCTTGCCAACAGCGATGAAGAGATAGACCAGAAGCTAAAGCTAAAGGTGAGAGACGCAGTTATTAAAGAAGCTTCAAGTATGTTTGATAATAACGGCGATATAAATATGGCAAGGTGCACAGTTTTAGATAATCTGGAAAATATAAAGAAAATAGCTAAAGACGAAATAGAAAAAAACGGCTTTAACTACGATGTAGATGTGAGTTTGGGGCAGTCGCAGTTTCCAACAAAAAACTATGGCGAAATAGTTCTTCCCGCAGGCAGCTACGAAGCCCTGAAAATTGAAATAGGAAAAGCCGAGGGGCAAAACTGGTGGTGTGTGTTTTTCCCGCCACTTTGCTTTGTAGATGAATCCTGTGTTTCCTATTCCTCCGAGGCTGCAGATAAAATAAAAAATGCAGTGGGCAGTGAAAATGCTAAGCTTTTAAATACCGAGGCAGAGGCAAAGGTTAAAATAAAATTTAAGGCTTACGAAATGTGGCAATCTGGAAAAGAAAAAATAGAGTATTTATTAAAATAAAAAACCCGCCATAACGGCGGTTTTTTTACTGTATATGAATTTACGCTGTTTTTTGTTCGCGTGAATAGATGTTACCGAAATTTAGCACGCTCTCATGTGCAGGCCCAGCCTGCTTTTTATTCTATGTTAATACTGTTTCCTTGGGGAATTATCTGTATATAAGTTATTCCCGGGTTTACCTTCAATTCAGTTCCATCTATCTTTTTATACTCAGTTTTAGATGTTCTTGATTTTTTAGACCAGGTAATTTTTTCTGCCTTACCCATGCTCACATACCAGCCTTCGCCTTCGCCTGTGTTTTTAAGGTCTTGTCTGCCTTTGTTCTGACCGTCGTTTAAGGTGTAGTTAGGCACTTCATAAACAATAATATTTTTGGCAGGGAAGGCAAGTCCTGTTTGCGAAAGGTGGGGCTTACCATTTATGCTTCTTTCATACATAGTGGTTTCGGGATTATATGTAAATCCAACTCTATACATCTGCGAATATGCAAAAGAAAGATTGGTGCAGTCGGTATCACCTGTGATTTTATCTTCGGTTAAAAAGCTTATGGGGCCCTCTGACGCTTTCATTTTATAATCTTTTTTAGAACGGGCATATTCCGAGAGCTTTGCAGTTGATGTGTATAAATTATGCCAGGTGTTATCGTAGGTATAGTCTCTCCAGAAATTATTTGTATCGTTTCCTATAAGACCATTTATATTATCCACATCATAAACGCCAATATCCCTCTGTGCCTGAGGGCTCCAGCCTGCGTGGGTATAAATAGCACCATTTTCAAGGGCATAATCTAAAAAATAATGTCTGGCAGAACGAACGGGACCTATTTTTTCCACACGGTAGTTTTTAAAAAGAGCCATAATTCTTGATGCTCCGCCCTCTACAATTATTTCGTAAACAAGGTAAGCATCTTCAAGCCCAATCTGAGGGCGGGAGGCTTCGGAATCGTTATCTATCATAACAGCAACAGGTCTTTTGGGGCTTGTTGCCATTTTATAAAATTCGTTTTCAATAACTTCTACGGTTTTATCTGGTTTGGCTGCTTCTTCGCCGCCGCTTGTTATTGCAGTTTCTTTGGAAGAACAGCCGCCAAATACAATAAGGGCACATAATAATAAAATAAGAAATCTTTTCACTTTTAATCCTCCCCGAATATAATTTATAAAAATTTTATCATATTATATCGGATATTGCAAGTGTAATATAACTTCGGATATGGTAAAAACCACTTAAACAAAGCGTTAAAACACCTTAAAAGAACTATCTTTTTAGTGTATAATCACCAATAAAATTAAAATGTGCTTGAAATTAGGGGTTTTATGTGATATACTACTGCAAGTATAAAAACGAAAGGAACTATTTAGTCTTATGGACGGCGACAGTAGCGGCGATAAGCCTAACAATTTAATATACTTTGTTAAAAGCGTTTTTGAGGTGTATCCTTTGCAGTGGTATTTGCACAGAGGGTATGCTTTTTTGTGCCATAAAAAACTTCGGATATGACACAAAACGCTTTATTTTTGTGTTTTGAATACTAATTATACATTATTTCAGGAGGAATGAATTTAAAAATGGAAGGTCTTATACCGAAGCTGATAGCTCTTGCTGCACTTATTTTAATGTCGGCATATTTTTCCGCAACGGAAACAGCTTTCTCTTCACTAAATAAAATCAGATTAAAAAACATGGCGTCAGAAGGCAATAAAAAAGCAAAGCTTGCCTTAGATTTAGCAGGTGATTACGATAGGCTTCTCTCAACTATTCTTGTTGGAAACAATATCGTAAACATTGCCGCAACATCTTTGGCAACTGTTGTGTTTATAGATATATATGGTAATATCGGGGCTACAATTTCTACTGTTGTTATGACAGTTCTTGTTCTTATTTTTGGTGAAATTTCGCCAAAGAGCATGGCAAAAGAAGCCCCCGAAACCTTTTCTATGTTTTCGGCTCCAATAATAAGATTTTTTATGATAATTCTTGCACCTGTAAATCTTATATTCTCCCTTTGGAAAAAGCTTTTATCAAAGCTTATTAAGGTTGATGAAGATAGAAAAATGACACAAGACGAACTTATGGTGCTTGTTGATGAGGTTACTCAGGACG
>JAGBXL010000156.1 GCA_017629325.1 Clostridia bacterium
TTCCCTTGGCAAGCGTAACAAAAATAATGACAATGCTTCTTGCAATGGAAGAAATAGAGAAGGGAACAATGAAATACGACGATATCATAACTGCAAGTGCCCATGCCAAAAGCTATGGCGGTTCAACCATCTTTCTCGAAGAAGGTGAACAGATGACAGTTAGAGATATCCTAAAAGGAATAGCAGTTGCCTCCGGTAACGACGCTGCAGTTGCCATGGGCGAACATATTGCCGGAACCGAAGCTCTTTTTGTTGAACGAATGAATAAGCGTGCGGCAGAATTGGGAATGAAAAACACTCATTTTGTAAACTGCAACGGGCTTGATGCCGACGGCCACTATTCAACAGCCCGCGATATAGCTATAATGTCGCGTGAGCTTATGAAACATGAAGATATTTTTTCCTACACATCAATCTGGATGGATAGCTTAAGAAACGGTGAGTTTACTCTGTCAAACACCAATAAGCTTGTAAGATTTTACGATGGTTGCACAGGTCTTAAAACTGGCAGCACCTCTAAGGCAAAATTTTGCATAAGTGCAACCGCAAAGAAAAATGGCATGCACCTTATAGCCGTTATTATGGCGGCAGACACATCTAAACTTCGTCAGGCAGATGCCAGCACTCTTTTAAACTATGGCTTTTCAACCTATACATCTGCAAATGTGGTAAAAAAAGACACTGAAGTTGCAAAAGTTAAAATTGCAAAATCCAGTGTCAAATCGGTTGGTGTTGTAACAGCTTCGGAATATAATTTCCTTAAGAAAAAAACAGATAATGCAGAAATAAAAACAAAAAAGGAAATTAAACCTCAAAAAGCACCTGTCAAAAAAGGAGATGAGGCAGGCTATCTCACCATTCTTATAAACGGAGAAGAAAAAGAAAAAATAAAGCTTGTCTATGCCGATGATGCTCCAAAGGCAGGCTATCTGTTTGTTTTAAAAAATCTTATAAACGATTATGTGAGTTAAATTCTTCTTTAAGCATTCCATAAAATATCGTATCGTGATAACTGCCGTTTGAGTATGCCATCTGTCTCAAACGGCCTTCTTTTATAAATCCTAATTTTTCATGGAACTTTATAGAAGGCTCGTTATAGTCATAAATATAAACATTCACCTTGTTGTATCTTAATTCATTAAAATAGTAATTAAGCATAAGGCAAACAGCCTCGCTTCCGTAGCCCTTGCCTTTATATTCTTCCAAAAGAAACAATCCGTATTTAAAGCTTCCCATTCTTATGTCGCAGTCAAATGTAACAATAAACCCTGCGGCTTTTCCTTCGTTATTCTCTATAACAAACATAAAATCGTGGCCAAATCCCGAGCCTTTTAAATATTTTTCAATCCTCTTACCAAATTCCTTATCTGCAAGAGGAAAATCAATGTAGTCATATCTTCGCTGGGATTCTGTGTCCATATTGCCATATTTATCTGCAAAAAGAAATCCGTCTTTTTTATTGGCTGCTCTTAATCTTACTTTATTTCCCTTCCATATATTTTCCATAATATAATTCCTTTCAAAATATAATCATATATATTATATAGTTTTATCATATTTCAGTCAAGTCGGTGAAAAGATGACAAAAATAAAACCCTTAATAAACAAATTAAAAATCTTTTTAAAAAGTGTAAAAAATGAGCATATCTCAAGCTTTGCAGCTCATGTTTCATTCTTTCTCATACTTTCATTTTTCCCAATGATATCACTTATAATAAGCCTTATAAAGCTAAACGGTGGGGCTGTCCAAATATTTACAAATGTAATAATAAAGCTCCTTCCTTATATAGACCATAGCTATGTAGAAAATATATTCACAGATTTTGGCTTAAAGGTAACATCGGTGATATCATTTTCCAGCTTACTTGCCGCATGGTCGTCGGGAAAAAGCTTTTATGCACTTTATGAAGCGTTTTCTTCCATATTAAAATCAAAAAATCAAAAAGGATACTTTTTTCTTCGTTTTCGCTTTCTTTTATTTTCATTTATTTTTGCTTTGGTTATAGTGGTTTTGTTTTTTATTGGTGTCTTTGGCGGAAAAATCAATTCATTTATTCTTTATTATTTCCCCGACTATCCGTATATAATATCTTTTGTGCAAAAGCTTTTTGTATTCTTTGTTTTATTTATTATATTATTTTTTATATACCTGTTTTTACCCGAAAAAACAGACAGATTAAAATCTAAAGTCTGTTTTTTTGCATCGCTTTTTTCAGCCCTAATAATCTTTTTATATACTGCCATATTTTCTCTCTTCGCTAATATATATATTAAATATAGCTCGTTTTACGGTGGTATAGCCACATTTATAAGTGCAATGCTCTGGATATATGGAAGTATATATATATTGGTTTTGGGGTTTTGGTTAATAAAATGCAATATGAAAAACAACTCATAAATCACTTTTGATTTATGAGTTGTTTTTTGTTTATTTATTCTGTAACCGACCAATCTTTTTTGTAATCCTGCCAGTTACCTTCTTTAAAAATTTCAACAGCCTTTTTATATGATGTGTCGCTTCTAACCTCAATTCCCTTTAACATACCGTCAAGCTTTGCCTGGGTGGTATAGTCCATAACACCGTAAGGGTAGAGCTCACTTGATTTCTGGAAATTAAGAGTCGCAATATATGTGTCATAATCAAAAACCTCATCGGGAACAAAGTTAAATAGTCCCACAAGTCTGAGTCTTTCCTCAATTGCCAGAACATCTTTTCCTGTGTCGCCCTGTTTCAAAATTCTTGAATATGTCATAGGCTCAATGTCAGCTCTTTCGTATTCCGAAATTTTATCAGGAGCTTTAACATCGGGAGTAACTCCAATCTTGTTTACTTTTCTGCCATTTGGTGAAAGATATTCTGCTTCGGTAATTTTAATACCGCCGCCAATTTTAAAGGGAAGAAGATTTTGCATAGTGCCTTTTCCAAAACTTGTTTCACCAATTACAATTCCCACTCCTGTATCCTGAATAGCTGCCGAAAAAGCCTCTGATGCACTTGCACTTGCATTATTTATAAGAACTGCAAGGTTATATTTTGGTATTTCGTCTTTATTTTCAGCATAAAGTGTTGTAAATCTTAAAGGATTTTTGTATTCCAAATGAATTGCAGGACCCGAAGGAATAAATAATGAAGCAACATCAACAAATTCGTTAAGCCCGCCGCCGGGGTTTCCCCTTAAATCAAAAATAATATCTTTTATGTTTTTGCTGTCAAATTCTTTAAGTGCCTTTTCAACAAATTCACAGGCATTTGCATTAAATTCATTAAGCGATATATAGCCTATTTTACCATCTTCAACAATCTGATAAAATCCGGCATCAATTGCAACTTTTCTTCTTATAAGTGTAACTTCTGTGGATACACCATTTCTTGAATAGATAATAGTAACGGGAGTATTTTCTTCGCCGATAACATTTTGCTTTGCAAGGTCAATATCAAGCCCACCAAGATAAACACCGCTTGCGTGTGTAATTATATCACCCTGAATAAGCCCTGCTTCTTTGGCGGGAGAATTGTCATATACTCTTGAAATAATAAGCCCGCTGTCGCTTGCTGTAACCAAAACACCTATTCCGCAAACCTCTGCCGACATTGCACCCATAAAGCTGTCTAATTCTTCCTTTGTAAAATAAAAAGAGTAATCGTCAAGACCATCAAACATTCCTTTAAATGCACTGTCGAGAAGCTCGGGATTGTTTTTTATAATTTCAGTCAGTGCTGCTTTGTATAAATCAGCTTTATTTACATCAAATTTGTATCTTGTCATTATAATTGCCACAGCTTCGTTTATGTAGGCCGCGGCTTCATCGCCCGTAATAGCAGGTGTATTTTGAGCTTGTGTGCTGCCTTCCTGTGCTATTGTGCAAACCGCAGAAGAAAACACAAAAATAACACTTAAAATAAGTGAAATAAGTTTCTTTAGTTTAAAATTCATTTATATCATCACCCTGTAACATTTATATATTTAATTAAATTCGTTTTTTCATCAATAATAAAAAAGCAGTGTCTGTCAATAAGTGTAATGTTAATGTCGTCAGTTGTTTTTTTAATCATGCCCTCAAAAACATAAGTTTCGCTGTCATATTTATACACCATATATGCACCCGATGTATTGTTTTTAAAAATAATCTCTCGGTCAAAATCATTGCATAAAAACATTCTTGCCTGAAAAATTTTGTAATTATCTTTAAGTTCACTTTCAAGTGAGGGAATGCTTGCAAAAATAATTTCATCATTTAAGGTAAAAATCTTAGCTTTCATTCCTCGTTTAAGATTGTAGGAGTAGGGCATAAGCTTATCTTTTTGGTGAACATAAAAGCTGTGCATTCTGCTGAATTCATATCTTTTTTCGCCGCTATCTGTACTCTGCACAATAATAATATTGTTTTTTTCAGAAAGAGCATCAGTAATAACACCCTCATAAAGCTCATATCCGTGAAGAGACTTTGCATAGCTTTCAAAGTGCATCAATAGCTTAAAAAGGGTTTTGTAGCTCAGTCTGTAATTCGGGTGCAGAAAATCACTTTCAAAATCAAGGAAACCTGCACTGCACATTACCCTGTATGCATATCTGTGTTTTTGGGTAATAAATCCAAAATCCTTAAAATGAGTAATTTTGTATTTTGAATCCTTAACTTCAGGTGCAAATCTTGAAAGGTCGTAAATAGCATCGGCATTTGTGGGATTGGCATTTGCAACTGTTTTTGCACCAAACCAAAAATTTATGATTTTATTGTACGTTTCAAGGTCAATAAATGAATCCATGCTAAATTTTTCATCATAATCCAAAACCTTTGAAACCACACAAAGCCCATACGCTTCATATTCATCATACATATTTTTGTCTGATGCAAATACACTCGGGCATTTTATAAAAATAAGAACAACAAGAAGAAAAAGCAAATATCTTCCTTTTTTCATTTTCTTCCTCCGTATCTAAAGCTAATTTTAAATGGTTGATATTATCAGTCTAAAATCACATTTTTTCAGGAGCTTCAACTTTTAATATATCAAAAACATTTTTAATAACAATCTTTGTTGCATAGCAAAGCATAAGTCTGGCTTTTTTAAGTTTTTCATCTTCGCACATAACCTTGCAGCTGTTGTAGAAAGAATGGAAAAGTGCCGATAAGTCCATAACATATCTTGTTAATTTACTTGGTTCCATTGAAGAAGAGCAAAGTTGAATTTCATTGGGGAAAGAAGCAATTTTTTCTATTAAATCCTTTTCTGCTTCTTCTTTTAAAAGAGTAAGGTCAACATCAGATAAATCATCAATAACAATACCTTCGCTTGCAAGGTTTCTAATAATGCTTGCAATTCTTGCGTGTGCATACTGAACATAGAAAACGGGGTTTTCGTTGTTCTGTGCAATTGCAAGGTCAAGGTCAAATTCAAAATGACTCTCTGCCTGTCTTAAATTAAAGAAGAATCTTGCTGCGTCTAGGCCAATATCTTCAACAAGGTCGGAAAGGGTAATCATTTCGCCTGTTCTTTTAGACATTCTCACAGCCTTACCCTCTTTAACAAGTCGAACAAGCTGCATAAGAATAATTTCTAATTTCGATGAATCAATACCAATAGCTTCCATAGCGCCCTTCATACGCAGCACATGGCCGTGATGATCGGCACCCCAAATATTTATAACCTTGTCAAATCCTCTTTTTTCAAATTTGTTTCTGTGATATGCAATATCAACCGCAAAATATGTTGGGAATCCGTTTGCCCTTATAAGCACATCGTCTTTTTCGCAGCCAAAATCAGTTGACCTTAGCCACAGTGCACCGTCTTTTTCATAAGTATAATCGCTCTTTCTTAAAA
>JAGBXL010000157.1 GCA_017629325.1 Clostridia bacterium
CAACCGCTTCTGCTTTTACTATACTTACTGTGCAGCCTCCATAGCCTCCGCCTGTCATTCTGGAACCGTTAACACCAGTTATTTTCCGTGCTTCTTCTACCATTGTGTCAAGTTCAAAGCAGCTTACCTCATAGTCATTACTAAGGGAATCATGAGAAGCATTCATAAGAGAACCAAAAGTTTTAACATCGGCTTTTTTAAGAGCTTCAACTGCTTTTAAAACTCTGTCATTTTCGGAAATAACATGATTGATTCTTTTAAGAACGGTTTCATCTACTATAAAATGACGATATTTCGCATATTCTTCGGCACTTATTTCGCCAAGGCAGCTTTTTTCGGGCATACACTGTTTTAAAATTTCAAAACCAGCCTCGCACTCTGCCCTTCTTTCGTTATATTTTGAAGAGCCCAGAGAATGTTTTTTATTTGTGTTTGAAATAACAATTTTCATTCCCTTTAAATCAAGAGGAACAAGCTCATAGCTTAAATCGCGGCAATTAAGAAATATTGCATGATTTTCCTTGCCCATTGCAGATGCAAACTGATCCATTATTCCGCAGTTAACCCCTGCATATTCATGCTCGGCCTTCTGACCCAGCTTTGCCATTTCTATCATATCGGGGATTTTATTTATGCCATTTTTCTCGTTTGAAAGTGTGGCAAAGCAAAGTGCGGTTGACACCTCAATAGCTGCAGATGATGAAAGTCCGCCGCCATGGGGAACTGTATCGTCATAAAGCATATCGGCTCCGCAGATATCGTAACCCGCATTTTGCAAAACATAGGCAACACCTATCTGGTAATCACCCCAGGGAATTCCGCGGTAGTCGTTTAATCTATCTATATCCGCCTCAACTATATTCTCTAAATCGGTTGCTTTAAGACGAAGAAGATTATCGTTTCTTTTACGCATAACAATTGTAGTTTTCATTTTAAGAGCAGCAGGAAAAACATAACCGCCGCTGTAATCGGTGTGTTCACCTATCATATTTACTCTTCCCGGTGATGCAAAAACCCTGATGCCTTCTTCTGTGCCGCCAAAAACAGATATAAATTCTTTTATAAGCTGTTTTATTTCCATAAAAAAATCCACCTTTTTAAATCGTTTAATCCAGTTCGCTCTAACACATTTTTTTCGTTTAGTCAACACAGAAAAGCTAGCCGTCGGAACACTATCTGATAGCTAGACCAAATTTACTTTTTGTTATATATCCACTTAGCCAGACCGTCATCAGAAATATAAAATTCCTGTGGTGCCCCGTTTATTTCGGTTATGATTTTATCATTTTCTATTTTATATATTCCCGCAAAAAGCTGATAGGGCGGAAGTTCTGTTGCCTCTGTATTATCCTCCTTACCGTCATTACGGATAATTTCCATAATAAGCTTTCCATCGGAATAAAAATTCAGAATCTGACTATCGCCGCTTTCTTCTGCCTTGCAGGTGAAAACTGCCTGAAATTTATCTTTACCCTCGGGGATTTTTCCAACAAAGAAGTTTTGAGAATCCACTATATAATCTCCGCATGCCCACATAGACTGCTGATAGCCTTCATCATTATAAAGCTTTATTTCTCCATCTTTAAGACTCCATTTTCCCATAGCTGTGAAATGTTTCTGGGGATTATCTGCCGCGGCAGTATGATTTTGATCGTATCCGGCAGTGAAGCTGCCGTCATATTCTCTCTCGGGCATATAGACAAAGTTGTAATACCAACCGTCCGAATCGTCAACATAGTAGCCCTGAACCTCTTTAGCCTTTAGCTCGGGTTTTATGTTACTGTTATTTTCGCCTGGAATGGAATCGGATAAAACTGCAGCATCGTTATTATTGCTATCTGTCTGATATCCGGAAAGGGAAAGATATAAAATTACAGCTGTTATTATTAAAACTGCAGCAATACTTATTGCCACAACCTTTTTTTTGCTTTTGTTTTCCGGCATATCGGACACCTCCTTTTAAAAAGCTAAGTTTTTATTTGGTATATACCATAAATCCTAAACCACCTGTTACCTGACGGTATCTTAATTTTTCACCGCTTATATCAAACACAATCATTTTATCTTTAACTCTGTATGTTCCAACAGAATATGCCGGTTCTTCGGTAGCAGCTGCATCACCATCGCGAAGTATTGCTGAAATACACATTCCGTCGTTATAAGTGCTTATGGTTTCGGTTATTCCATATTCATAATTCTTACTTATAAATTTTGAATTAAAGGTTTTTCCAAAGCCTGTTTTACCCGCCATAAAGCCGTTGTCGGCAACCAAGCCTTCGCGTTTAACATAAAGAGTGCTTATATGATTTCCCATTTCATCGTAAAGCAAAATATATTTTGCTTTATTATCATATTTCCATTTTCCTGTTGTTTTATAATTATTGCCCATCTGAACATACTGATATTCCTGGTCTATCTTATCAAGCTGCTCTTTTGTTATCTTCTTGTTTTTTGCATATCCGTTATAATCGTCAACAAGAAGGTCTTTTTCTGTTATATATTTATCATAATCTTCAACAAGATTATTATCTATTACATACTGATTAACAAGCACGCTCTCTATATATTCTTTGGTAAAGCCTGTTTCATAAGTGCCGTCGTAGCTTATTTGCTCATCACCGGCAGAGCTATCTGCCTTTTTAACATTTAATTCTTTTGCATCTGTTTTAAAAGTATAGTATCTGCCATACACATCGTCTTTATAAGTACCAATTACATCTTGAGCACCAAAGGTAACAACACTTATAACACTTCCTGGGCCAAAATTACTCCACAAAAATTTTCCACCAAAAAACAAAACAACAACAGTAAGAAAGAATGCAACAAATCTTACAAGCTTGCCGGATTTCACTGCATTATCTTCATTGGTTTCGTTTTGGGTTTGTTCATTTTCGCCCGTTTGATTGGAAGATTCCAAACTGTATGACGCTTCTTCATGAGGTATTTGAGTTTTTTCCTGTTCCTCGGTATTTTCAAGGCTTGCACCACACACCTGACAAACAGTAAGGGTTTCATCAACTTCTGCATTGCAAACAGGACAAATTTTCTTTTCCATTATACCACTCCTCATACTTTTATACGTAGTAATTATACCATAAAATAACACTCAATACAAGCTTTTAACACTTATTTATATAAAATATTACTGCAATAATTCATAAATATTACGGATATGCTACAATAATTGACTTGATATTAAATTGGTGCTATAATGCTATATAATAGTAGAGTATGTTATTTAGGAGAATTTATATGGATAAAAAATGCAAGAATTCTTGTTCACATAAAACAAGCATCGGCGGTCAGGCAGTTATAGAGGGTGTTATGATGAGAGGACCCGAAAAAATTGCTACTGCCGTTAGAAAATCTGACGGTGAAATTATAGTTGATATAAAACCTGTTAATTCATTTGTTGCACGACACAAGCTTCACAAAATCCCGCTTTTAAGAGGTGTGCTTTCGTTTGTGGAATCTATGGTTACGGGAGTTAGGTGCCTTATGTTTTCGGCAGAACAGGTTGATTTGGAATACGATTCAGGTGCCGAAATGTCTAAATTTGAAAAATGGCTCGACGACAAACTCGGCGACAAAATAAAAGATATTGCCATTTACTTTTCGGTTATAGTTGCAATGTGTTTCAGCATAGGTTTATTTATGCTACTGCCAACTGCCATTGCCGGAATATTTAAGCACTGGATTACAAATTCTGTTTGCCTAAACCTTATCGAAGGCTTGATAAAAATGCTTATATTTCTAACATATCTATGGGCAGTTTCAAAAATGGCAGATATAAAGCGTGTTTTTGCCTATCATGGTGCAGAGCACAAAACCATTGCCGCTTATGAAGCCGGCGAAGATTTAACACCTGAAAATGCAATGAAATATACAAGGCTTCACCCAAGATGCGGCACAAGCTTTCTTCTAATTGTTATGGTTATAAGTATTCTTATGTTTTCTCTTTTAACCTGGAATACTCTGTGGATGCGAATTG
>JAGBXL010000158.1 GCA_017629325.1 Clostridia bacterium
AATATTATATGCATTTGTGCCTATATTTCTCCCTGTGTCATGAGCCTTTTCATTTCTTCAATTGCGGCATCTAACTGAGTATCGTTTTTAATTTCTTTATCGTTTTGAGAAATGCTCACACCTTCGGGAAGGTCAACCTCGATATCGGGAGATATTCCTTTGCCGTGAATACATTCGCCCGAGGGGGTGTAGTATTTGGCAATTGTAAGACGAAGAGCCGTTTCGTCGCCCAAATCAAATACCGACTGCACAACGCCCTTGCCATAGGTTTTTTTGCCAATAAGAGTGGCTTTATTATAATCCCTGAGTGCCCCTGCAACAAGCTCCGATGCGCTCGCACTATTTTCGTTTATTAAAACACACATAGGAAGCTCTAATTCGCCCTTTTTAGATTTGTAAACCTTTTCCTTGCCGTCTTTATCGCGAACAGTTAAAAGCTCTCCCTCACCAATTAAATAATCGCCTATTTCAACCGCAGTGGTGAGTGCTCCTCCGGGATTTGACCTAAGGTCTATAATAAGCCCCTTTATGCCTTTTTCTTTCATTTCTTCAACATTTTTCTTAAAAAGAGAGGCAACCTCGTTTCCAAAAGACTGAATCCTTACATAGCCAATAAAGTTTTCAAGTATTTTTGATGAAACAAGCTCTAATTTTATATCTTCAATAACAATGGTAAAATCTTTAAGGATACCATCTCTTTCAACTGTTACAGTAAGAGACTGCCCCACAGAGTGTTTTTTTATTGCCGAAACAGCAGATGACATCTGACCGCCATTATATTCGGTGCCATTTACTTTTACCAGAATATCGCCGGGCAGAATTCCGCCTTTTTGAGCAGGGGAATTATTTTGAACATTTGTAATAAGAATCCTGCCGTTTTCATTTTTAACCGTTACACCGATTCCACGGTAGTCGCCCTCAAGCCCCGATGAAAACTCTTCATATTCCGATTTATTAAAAAAGGTTGAGTAAGGGTCATTAAGACTTGCCACATACATGTGAAGAGCATTATCCATAAGCACATGGTCGGTGTAGGAGCCCATGTATTCATTTTCTATTAAATATTCAAGCTGGGCAAATTTTGCATAGTTTTTCCCTGTAACCGTATCGGACAAATGACTAAACACCAGTGTTCCCGCAGGGGTGGTGTAAAGATAAGTGGTTAAAAGGAAAACGCAAAGTGCAGTAATAACTGCTGTAATTAAAATAGGCTTTTTTTTCATTTCTACTCTCCCAATTTAACAAACGGGCGGGGATGGAACCCCGCCCCTACAATAACAATATTATTAAATATCATCTGTAATATGACATTGGATTGGTTGTCTTACCATTAAGCTGAATTTCAAAATGGATATGGGGTCCCGTTGACATTCCGGTTGAGCCGCATTTTGCAATTACCTGACCCTTTGTAACCTGCTGCCCTGCAGAAACTAAAAGCGACGAGCAGTGAGCATAAAGGGTGGAATATCCGCCGCCGTGGCTTATAACAATATAGTTGCCATAGCCACCTGAATTATAGCCCGAAACAATAACTGTTCCCGAATTTGCGGCATATATGCTGCTACCATAGGGTGCACCTATATCTACGCCCGAGTGGAAACGCTGATTGCCAAGAACGGGGTGGATTCTGTAACCATAGGGCGAGGTAACAAGGGTAGTGTTGGAGGGCCATGCAAACTGACCGCCCACAAAATTTGCAGGAACACTGTAACTGCCCGAGGTCTGTGCCCTATATGCCGCCTGTCTTGCTGCTTCTTCAGCTTGTTTTGCGGCATTATACTGTGCTTCATAGGTATTGATATCTTTTTGAAGCTTATCTATTATTGCCTGACTTTCTGCTCTGTAACCATCTAAAATCGATTTTTTAGCATCTTGTTCTTCTTTTAAAGCCACAACCTCTGCCTTTTCTTCAAGAAGCTTTTCTTTTAGTTCTTCAACCTCTGTCATTGATTCTCTTATTTCTTTTAGCTTTTTGGTATCATATTTTGCAACATGCTTTAAAACAGACACTCTTGTTAAAAGGTCTTCGGTTGATTTTGAACGCAGAACAATTTCTAAATAAGATACATTGCCTCTTTTTATCATTGCCTTTGCTCTTTCGTTGTAGGCTGCATTCTGATTCTGCAAATCTATTGTTAGCTGGTTGATTTTTTCTTCGCTTTCATTAATCTGGGCAACTTTTTCGTTTATCTGGCTTTGAAATGCATCTATTTCTTTTTGTATTTCACTTATCTGGGCATCTATTTTCTTTCTTTTTTCAAGTTCTTTATTTTGCTCTGCCTTTGCGGCATCTTTTTTTCTTTTGGCTTCCTGGGAGCTTATTGCATTTGCCTCTATGGGAATAATTGTTAAAAGAGAAACACCCAGAAATGCTATAAGAGCTAATATTGCGAAAATTCTTACAAATGTTTTATTTTGCACATTTTTCATTCCTTTCGTAATATATTTTAGTTTTTATCACACTTTGAGATAACGACGAACGGATATAGAGCTTCCAAATGCCCCAATAATGCTTCCTAATATAACATAGGAAACAATGAGCCTAAGCCATATATCGTTAAAGTTTAAAAGTCCGAATGAGCTTACCATAACTGTTGTGCTGATGCTTGTCATAAGCCCCAGATAGCTCCACTGTGAAATAAAGAATGCAATAAGGGCGGAAACAATTCCAACAAGCATTCCCTCCATTATAAAGGGACCTTTTATATAGGAATCGGTTGCACCAACATATTTCATAATGTTTATTTCTTTTCTTCTGTTGTGAACTGTGAGTTTTATGGTGTTTGAAATAATAAAGAGGCTTACTAAGGCGAAAATAACAATTATCCACACAGAAAATGTTTTAACTGCACTGCTGATGCCATTTATAACTTCAACAAGGTCGCTGCTGTTTTCAACATCTTCAACGCCTTCTATTGCAGAAAGCTTAGAGCAGGATTCATCTACAAGCGAAATATCTTCAAGCTTAACTGCAAAAGCATCGGGAATTAAATCCTCGGGAAGACCTTCAAAGGATTTTAAATCCTCTTTATCAAGCCCTGCCTTATAGTTTTTAAATTTTTCTTTTCCGTCAACAAAGCTTATGTTTGCCGTGTCGATATTATCTACCTTGCGGATATCGTCTAAAACTCTTGCTTTAATATTTTCATAAACGTTATCGTCGGCATCTTCGGGACGGGTAATGTAAACATCAACCTGATAAGATTCTGCCATTTCGCTTGTCATGTGATTTATATTAAAGGTTATCATTAAAAACACGCCAAAAATAAAAATACAGGCTGTTACAACAAAAAGGGAAGTTACCGTCATGAGTCCGTTTTTAAACATTCCCCTGGTGCCTTCTATAAATGATCTTTTAATTGCTCTGAACATAACCGTACCCACCTTCGTTTTCATCTCGGGTTATAATGCCTTTTTCAACCATAATAACCCTTTTTTTCATATCGTTTACAATTTTTTCGGCATGGGTTGCCATAACAACCGTGGTGCCGCGTTTGTTGATTTCTTCAATTATAGCCATAATTTCAAGAGCTGTTTCGGGGTCGAGGTTTCCTGTTGGCTCATCGGCAATTAAGATAGCGGGATTATTTACAATTGCTCTTGCTATTGCAACTCTTTGCTGCTCGCCGCCCGAGAGCTGATGAGGATACATTTTCGCCTTGCTTGAAAGCCCCACCTGGCTTAAAACCAGAGGAACATTTCTTCTGATTTCCTTGCTGGAAGCACCAACAATTTCCATGGCAAAAGAAACATTTTCCTGAACTGTTTTGTTGGGAAGAAGGCGGAAATCCTGAAATACAACGCCGAGAGTTCGTCTGAAATAGGGGATTTCCTTGTGTCTTAAATCATTAACGTCGATATCGTTTATGATGATACTTCCGCCGGTGGCACTTTCTTCTTTCATCATAAGCTTTATTATGGTTGATTTACCGGCTGCACTTGAGCCTACCAAAAACACAAATTCGCCTTTATTTATGTGAAACGACACACCCTTTAGTGCACCGTAGCCATTATCATAGATTTTTGAAACATTTTCAAATGTTATCATTTGTTTTTCTCCTTTAATATTATAAGGGAACACAGAGCCGCTTTATACCGCCCGTGTTCCCCCTTATTCAGCTATTGGAGTATTATCCAAAAACTCTTATGTTTCAGGCGGGTTCGGATAGTACTTCAATGGATTAAAGTTTTACTGCACCTGACATAAGATATTTATTAACCATCATTGCAACCTTAAATATTATTGCGTGGTCGA
>JAGBXL010000159.1 GCA_017629325.1 Clostridia bacterium
AACACAGTTTTTACAATCCCTTTTTGGTGGGAATAGGAAAAAATGATTCAGAATGGACAAAGTGAACCCCAAGTAAGAATTTATCTTACTTGGGGTGATAACCCGAAGCTGTACAAAAGTACTGCGAGGGAGCCACTAAAGAGGGTATCCTAATACGCCTTAAAGCTTTAAAAATTTATTTTTTCTTCGTTGTCGCTTTCGGCATACGGCGTATTGCCAAAAGCTTCCGCCTTGAAAAACTTTAATTTTAAAAGCTTTAAGGTTCGTAGAATTTTAGAAGTAACAAATTTTATTATAGAATGAGGCAAAAACGCAGGGAATATAGATATATTCCCGAGGCTTTTAACGAAATTATATTTAAAATTTGTAATTCTAAAACGCATTGAGATGCCCTCTTTAGCGGCTCATTTGTTCATAACAAAAAGGCATAATATGGGAGAAAAATATCTCCAAAGAGATATTTTCAACATAAATAATAAAATTTTGTAATTCATAAGCCATTTGTTTTCGTGCTTAGGTTTTAATTCCGCCTTTTTGTGTTCTGGACTTTTTTTATATTCCCTTTTTTATTTCCTTTGCAAACACAATATAATTTTTATATTAATATCGCTGCCGAGTGTCCTTAAAAACAATCTTAAAATTCTGAAGTTTTATCTAAAAGCTCATCTCCAAGCTTTGAAAAAGCTATGCTCTGGCTTTTATACAGTCCCGAATAGCCCGACATCATATAACTCACACCGCAAACAAGTGCAAAAATAAGGATATCCCCTCCGCCAAAAACCTCTATTGCAAGCATTAAAGATGCTGTGGGGCAGTTTGTTACCGAGCAGAAAACTGCAACAAAGCCTATTGCCGCAGCAAACGAGGGGTCGAGCCCTAAAAATTGCCCCATAATGCAGCCAAAGGTTGAGCCAACAAAAAACGCAGGCACAATTTCGCCGCCCTTAAAGCCTGCGGCTATGGTTACCGATGTAAAAATAATTTTTAAAATAAATGCCTCATAGTTTGCTTTTCCGCCAATAGCGTCGGTTATAACATTCATTCCGGCACCGTTATAATCCCTCGTGCCAACAATATACGTGAGCACCACAATCAGAATACCGCCAACAAAAGCTCTTATATAACGCGATGGGAAAATCTTTTCAAAAAGCTTTTCTGTTTTGTGAATACACGAGCAAAACAAAATTCCAACAATTGCACAAAGAAGCGAAACAGCTATAACTAAAATAACGCTTTCAATAGAAATATTTCCAAACACAACACCATCAAATTTAACGGCATGAAGCCCAAAAAGCTTTGCAATTTGCGATGCCACAAGTGCCGCCATAACCGAGGGCACAAAAGACGAATAGTGCATAAGCCCTACTCTTGTTACCTCAAAAGAAAAAAAAGCAGCAGAGGCAGGTGTTCCAAAAAGTGCCGCAAAAACCGCACTCATTCCCGCCATGGTTACAATGTGCATATCTCCATTTTTTAGCCTTAAAGCCTTGCCTGTGTTGTAGCCAATGCTTCCGCCAAGCTGAAGTGCCGCACCCTCTCTGCCGGCAGAGCCGCCTAAAAGGTGCGTCAGGCAGGTGCTTATAAAAATTAAGGGAGCCATCACTAAGGGCACTTTTTCTTCTTTTGCAGCCGCATCTAAAACACGGTTTGTATCTAAACTGCCCCTTGATTTAAAAATGTGGTAAACTCCGGCAATAACAATTCCGCCTGCGGGAAGAAAATATAAAATCCACGGGTTTTCTTCTCTCATTAGAGTGGCATAATCAATGCTTATGTGAAAAACACTGCCAATAGCTCCGCCTAAAAATCCCACAAACGAGGCAATTATAAGCCATTTTACAAAGGTTTTTAAATATAATAATGCTTTTTTAAAATTGTTTTTTATTAAGTTCATTTATCACAACTTCTTTACTGTGTAGGAAATTACATTATTTTTTGTTCGCGTGAGTATATGCTAATCAAATTAGGCACGCGACATGGGGCAGGCTCAGCCTGCTTATTTTATAGCTTTTGTTTTCCACTTTCCTGCTTTATAGAATATAAAGGTTAAAACTGCACCCATTATCCATGTGCATAAAAGCGAAATCTGAATACATTCCTTCATTCCGTTTGGTAATTCGGGAGTTCTTGTGGCAAAAGAAATTCCATAAGCAAGAGGAACTCTAACTGCAACAGATGTTATAAGTGATATCCACATAGGTGTGGTGGTATCACCTGCACCACGCATAATTCCCGAAAGACTCTGGGTAACCGCCATGGCAATGTAGCCCACAGCTAAAATTCTCATGAGGCGGTTACTCATATCAACCAGTGATGCAGTATCGGTAAAGAGCATCATAAGGTATTTTCCAAAAAGAAGAATAACCCCCGTTATTGCAGCCGAGCAGCCAACTGCCATAAATGTGCCCTGTTTTGCACCTTTAATAACTCTGTCGTAGCGGCTTGCACCAACATTCTGACCTGCATAGGTTGTAAGAGCCATACCAAAAGAGAAGTTGGGCATCATGGCAAAACCATCTACCCTCATAATAATAACATTAGCCGCAATAAAAGCTTCGCCAAACTGATTTGTTAAAGACTGCACAACTATCATTGCAGATGAGAATATTGCCTGAGTTAAACCCGAGGGAAGTCCCAGGCGAATAACAGTTTTAATATATTTTGCCTTTGGCTTCATATATTTAAAGCCAAAATCAAAATACTCTGTCATTTTAGAAAGCTTCAGCATACAAAGTGCAGATGACACAAACTGTGCAATAATTGTTGCAAGAGCAACACCTGCAACCTCCATACCCAGTCCTGCAACAAAGTAAACATCTAAAACAATGTTTATAACTGTTGCAACCAGTAAATACACAAGTGCCGAAAACGAATCGCCAAGTCCTCTTATAATACCGCTTAAAATATTGTAATAGGCAAGACCTGCAACACCTATTATAGAAATAGATAAATAATCAACACACCATTCAAAAATACTGTCGGGTGTGTTTAAAACCTTAAGCAGCGGTCTTAATACAGGCAGTGCAACTGCAATAAGGGCAGCACAGGCAATAATTGTTGCGGTTATGCAGTTTCCAACGGTGTGAGAAAGAGCTTCTCTATCTTTAGCGCCAAAATACTGCGAAACCATTATGCTTGCTCCTGCCGATATTCCAACAAATAAAACAAGTATCATATTAAGTATTGGCATAACGCTTCCAACAGCCGCTAAAGCGTTGTCGCCAACATAATTACCCACAACAATACTGTCAACCGTGCTGTAAAGCTGCTGGGCAATGTTACCAATAAGCATTGGCAGTGTGAATTTTAATATGCTCTGCCAGGGTTTGCCCTGTGTCATATCAATTGGTGAATTAATACTTTTTAACAATTGTTTATACCTCGTCTTTTCTAAAAATTTCTCCAAAAACATTATATAAAGGAGGTATTTCCAAAAACCCCCTCATTATACCAATTATGTATTGTAGCATATATCTTTGTCAAATACAAGTGTTAAAATTTTATCTCCTGCTCTCTTTGTTTTTCATATTATTCAGCCACCATACATATTTTGCAAGGTCTAAGGCCGCTATTTTTCGCCTTTTCAATTGAAATATATATTTCCGACTTTAAATAGCGACACCCCTCACGATGATAGCATTTGCCATATTTAGTTCTGTAAACTCCATCTGCCTCACTCTCTTTTTTTACACTTTCCCCATCTGAACTTTGTTTTTGGGCGGGAAATGTTTCAATTTGAGTATTATAATACTGCAGTTTATCACTTGTTCTTTCTATTTTCTGCGGCAGCATAGAAATAAGTGCCACCACTATTGCAAAACACAAAGTAATAATAAAAGCTTTAAAATTCCAGAAATATCTCATAAAAAATTCCTTCCTTGCAAAACTTAATTACAGTTATAATACTGCTTTAACTTTTGCAATATACAGTTTAACATAACTGTATATAGATTTCAATGTTTGGGTTACAAACAGTTAAAAGCAACGGTAAAATATTTATAGAAGGAAGGTGAAGTTATGGATATACTTGCGAAGCTTCAAAATCTGCTCGATGAACACGGTTGGACTAGATACAGGCTGTCAAAAGAAAGCGGGCTTTCAGAAGAAACACTAACCAATATATTTAAACGTGGTTCAATTCCGTCATTATATACTTTGCAAAGTATCTGTAACGGATTTAAAATCACTTTATCGCAATTCTTTGCCGAAAACGAAATGATTGAAGTAACACCTGAACTCAAAGAACTTTTTGATAATTGGAAATATCTCACACCATCTCAAAAAGAAGCGGTAATAAATATAATAAAAGAAATGAAAATCAAATAATATACATTGTATTACACCGTGCTTATAATACTTAAAAGTGGTTGACAAAGGACTTTTTATTATAATATAATGAAAATAGAAAAAGGCAAGACCTCAAACGGTTATGCCAAAAGAATGTATTTATAAAAATAACGCTTCATTTG
>JAGBXL010000160.1 GCA_017629325.1 Clostridia bacterium
GCCCTCACACATCGGTGAACAAGAGGCATATTTTCGTTTATCAGAATTTCTTCGGAATGTTTGTCTCCTTTTTGTGCACTTAATATAAGCTCAAATGTTCTGGTCAATTTATGTACTCCGTTAGTCTATAACAATTTGCTTTTTATTATTTTTGTCATTACTACCTTTGTTCCCACTCCGGGAACAGATGTAACATTTATTTTATCCATAAATGTTTCCATAACCGTGAAGCCCATACCTGAGCGTTCTTGTTCGGGGCAAGAAGTAAACATAGGCTCCATGGCTTTTTTTATATCTTCTATTCCTTTTCCGCTATCTATAACTTCAACGGTTATGGTCTCTCCCATTGCGGTGCAGTTTAAACACACCATTCCTATGCCGCTGTTTTCGTAGCCGTGAACAATAGAATTTGTAACAGCTTCGGATACAGCAGTTTTTATATCGGTTATTTCTTCAATGGTTGGGTCTAGTTGCGACACAAAAGATGCAGATATTACTCTTGCCAGGCTTTCGTTTTCGGGAATTGCCAAAAAGCTTGTTTTAAGTTCGTTTTGTTTTTTCATAAATTTAATCCTTTCTTGGTATATTACTCATTGCATCGGGAAGTGTGGGAAATATTTTAATTATTTTTTTAATTCCAGACATATTAAGAATTCTCTCTACCAAATCGCTGCAGGAAACCAAAAAAATTTCGGAGCCAAAGCTTTTAACAAGCTTATATCTGCCTATTATAACCCCTATTGCAGAGCTATCCATAAAACTCACAGAGCTTAAATCAATTATAAAGGTTTTATCGGGATATGTTACAATATTGCGGTCGGCTTCGCGGCGAATTCTTGTTGCATAGCGGTGGTCTATTTCACCGTCTATTTTCATTATGAGTGCCTTTTCTTCATTTGAAAATTCAATTTTCATTTGATTTTCCTCCTGTATTAATATTCTGTGCTATAAATTCAAGAAAACCCTCTTTTTTCCTTTGACGAAAAAAAGAGGGTTTTGACTTTTGATCTTTATTATTTTACATATTTCCTGAGCATTCCCGAAAGATAGAGAGAACCAAACACAAATATGGCTGAATCTTCTTTTTTTGCTTTTTCTTTAGCAAGCTGCAGGGCTTTTACGGGATCTTCTTCGTATATACAATTTTCTTTTGATTTTTTAATTTCATTATAAATTTCATAGGCACTTGTCTGCCTTAAGCTTGGAACAGAGGTTGCAATTATAAAATCTGCCCTGCCTGTTATCATTTCAATACTTTTTTTATAGTCTTTTTCATTAAGCATTGAAAAAACAAATATTTTCTTTATGTCTTTGAAATACACATCGATGCTCTCCATAAGAGCCTCTATGCCGTGGCTGTTGTGAGCACCGTCTAGAACAACTGTTGGTGAGGTTTCAAAAACTTCAAAGCGGCATTTCCAGCTTGAATTTTTTAAGCCGTTTAATATATCTTCATCGCTTAGCGGTAGCTTATTTTTAATTACTCTTGCCGCCTCTATTGCTGTTATGGCATTTTGAACCTGATATTTTCCTTTTAAAGAAAGC
>JAGBXL010000161.1 GCA_017629325.1 Clostridia bacterium
ATTTACATGAATCCATACATACGCCACATTTAATACATTTTTCTGTATCGATTGTGAAAGGACTCTTGATTTCACCGCTGATGGCACCAACAGGACATTTTTTAGCACAGAGGCTGCAGCCTTTACATTTATCGGGCTCGATAACATAGGAAAGAAGTGCTTTACATACGCCTGCAGGACATTTTTTATCTACAACATGAGCAATATATTCATCTCTGAAGTATTTGAGTGTGCTTAAAATTGGGTTAGGTGCTGTCTGACCAAGACCGCAGAATGCAGAATCCTTGATGCTGTAACAGAGTTCTTCGAGTTTATCGATATCTTCAAGAGTACCTTTACCTGATGTGATTTTTTCAAGGATTTCGAGTAATCTCTTTGTGCCGATACGGCAAGGAGCACATTTACCGCATGATTCATCAACTGTAAATTCAAGGAAGAATTTAGCAATATCAACCATACATGTGTCTTCGTCCATAACGATAAGACCACCGGAACCCATCATAGAACCAATGCTGATGAGTGAATCATAGTCGATTGGTGTGTCGATAAGGTGAGCAGGGATACATCCGCCGGAAGGACCACCTGTTTGAGCAGCTTTAAACTTTTTGCCATTAGGAATACCGCCGCCGATATCATAAATGATTTCGCGAAGGGTTGTACCCATTGGAACTTCAACAAGACCTGTGTTGTTGATTTTACCGCCAACTGCAAATACTTTTGTGCCTTTGCTCTTTTCGGTACCAATACCTTTAAACCAATCTGCACCATTATTGATGATTGCAGGAATGTTTGCGTAGGTTTCAACGTTGTTTAAAAGTGTGGGCTGACCAAAGAGACCTTTAACTGCAGGGAATGGAGGACGAGGTCTGGGTTCGCCTCTCTGACCTTCGATAGATGAAATAAGAGCTGTTTCTTCACCACATACGAAAGCACCTGCACCAAGACGGATATCAAGGTCAAAATTAAAGCCTGATTCAAAAATGTTTTCGCCGAGTAGTCCAAATTCTCTTGCCTGCTCAATAGCAATGCGGAGACGGTTAACTGCGATTGGATATTCTGCACGGATATAGATATAACCCTGATCAGCACCAACCGCATAGGCAGCAATTGCCATAGCTTCGATAACTGCGTGGGGGTCGCCCTCTAAAACTGAACGGTCCATAAATGCACCGGGGTCGCCTTCGTCGGCATTACATGCAACGAATTTTTTATCACTAACAGAATTAGCTGTGAACTGCCATTTGAGTCCTGTGGGGAAGCCGCCGCCACCACGACCGCGAAGACCGGATTCTTTGATTTCGTCTATAACTTCCTGGGGTTTCATTTAGGTTAATACTTTACCAAGGGCTGTGTAGCCGCCAAAGGCAATATATTCTTCAATGTTTTCAGGATTGATAACACCACAGTTTTTAAGAGCAATTCTATCTTGCTTTTTATAGAAATCAATTTCGTTTAATGATTTGATGTTTTCATCATCAACAATTGTTTCCTGATAGAGTAATCTTTTAACTATTCTACCTTTTAAGAGATGTTCTTCAACGATTTCGGAAACATCTTCGGGTTTTACTAAAGTATAGAAAGCACCTTCGGGATATACGATAACAATAGGACCTAAAGCACAAAGACCGAAACAACCGGTTCTTATTACTTTGATTTCGTCCTGAAGACCTTTAGCCGCAAGGTTAGCTTCAAATTCTTCGATAATTTTCTGGCTGTTTGAGGAAGTACAACCTGTACCACCGCAGACAAGCACATGACCTCTTGCTAAATCCATTTGAAGTACCCTCCTTATTTCATTTCTGAAGCGCCGATTGTGTATTCATTAACAACCTTACCGTTTACGATAGTGTCGTTAACAATTTTAACGGCTTTTTCAGCATCCATTTTAACATAAGTGATTTTTTCATCTGAACCCGGGAGATAAACTTCTACGATAGGTTCAAGACGGCAAACGCCGATGCAACCTGTTTGAGTAACTGTGCAATTTGCAATATTTCTCTTTTCAATTTCATCCATGAGAGCTTTCATAACAGGTCTTGCACCTGCTGCAATACCGCATGTTGCCATACCAACTACAACTCTTATTGCGGTATTATCTTCTTTTCTTAAATTAATTTTAGCCAGTGTTTTATTTCTGAGCTGTTCGAGTTCAGCTAAGCTTTTCATTTATACTGCACCTCCATAAATATTTTCAGTTTCACATCTAATGGAATCTTCTATCCAGCTTAAAATGTCGGGCTCATTAAGAGGAACCTCTTCTCCCAGAACCTGCCTGATGCTTTGGGTATCAAAGGTAAATTCTCTGCCGCAATAGTTATGACGATAGATAAAGTCTGTATCGGGAGCACCGCCGATTATTATTGACATTGTTGATGCCATATCGCCAAGAGGCTGACGATCGATACTATCGTGAACAAAAATCGCCTTAACTAGCGTTCCCTTCCCCACCTCCGACTGAATATCGAAGCTGCCGCCGGTTAACTGGGCAGCACTTTTAAACAGAGAAAGACCAAGACCAACCCTGCGGGTGGTGCGGCTAGTGCGGAAAGGATTTGTTACATCGTTTAAAAACTCTTTTTCCATACCGCAGCCATTGTCTTTTATTATTACGGTTAAAAGATTTGCTGCAATATCTTCTTTTACTTCAATTTCAACAAGGCTTGCTTTTGCCTTGATTGAATTTTGGGCAATATCGAGAATATGCAGAGAAAGTTCGACCATAATAAACCTCTTTATTACATATATTTACTTAAAATATCATCAACATCATCAGCGGTGATTTTGCCGTATACGTCGTCATTAACTGTGAGTACGGGAGCAAGACCACAAGCACCAATACAACGGGTTGCTTCTAATGAGAATTTACCGTCGTCTGTGCACTGACCTACTTCAATGCCAAGTCTTTCTTTGAATTTTTCTATTATTTCGCCAGAGCCTTTAACGTAGCATGCTGTACCTAAGCATACAGCAACATTGAACTGACCCTTTGGATAAATAGAGAATTGAGTATAGAATGTAACTACACCATAGATTTCTGCCATTGGAATGTCGAGACCTTCAGAAATCTTTTTCTGAACTTCATAGGGAAGATAACCGTAGATTGACTGTGCCTCATGAAGCACGGGGATAAGTGCACCTTCAGTACCTTTGTACTTTGCGATGACTTCCTGCAGTTTTTCGCTCTGCTCTGCTGTGTCATTAAAAGCCGGAGCCTTAATTTCACTCATTTTGAAAACCTCCTTAATATTGATGATTGTTAATTATTTAACAGTTTTTCAACTGTTTAATTATATCATAAAATCCTATTCTTCGCTATTGTTTTCGACTCAAAAAATATTTTTTGTAGATTTGCACAATTACCCACTATATATACAAAGATATATTGTGCAATATATCCTTAATATCCGGCGAATTGCACTCTATATAATGCTCTTTTTCCGAAATATCCCAAAGGTAATGAGCATCAGAATTACAAAGAATGTTATATTTATTTAAATTTGCCATATCTACTATGTTTTGGGGCACAGGGCATGCCTTAACCTCAACAGTTTGAAACTCCAGTTCATCGGGTATTGAACCAAGATTTGAGAGCACACTATATGATGTTTTATCTATGTGTGCAGGAAAAACAACCCCACCCAGTTCTCTTACTTTTTTTGTTATTTCAAAAATATTGAGGCCGCAGGCTGTTATTAAAAACTGCTCTTTAAAATCAATAATTTTATCGTGTTTGTCCATTATAATCTGCTCGCCAAAAATTGCAGGTTTATTTTTTATAGGCGGCATATTTGCCATCACAATATCCTGCATTTTTAAAAGCTGGGAAACATTTTCAAAAAGAGCAACCATGTGTATTTCTTCAGAAGTTTCAATCTCCATTCCGGGAATAACCGTTAGAGGAAGCCCTTCTGCCGCATCTATTGCAGCCTGTGCATTCTCACCGCAGTTATGGTCGGTTATTGCAATTGCATTAAGGCCTTTAATAACTGCCATATTAACAATGTTATTTGGTGTCATATCATTGTCGCCGCAGGGTGAAAGGCAAGAATGAATATGGAAATCGTAGTAAACCTTCATATCAGTTTACCTATTTCAACACACAATTCATACACCGGTGAATTTGAACGCAAAACACAGATATTTTCTTCTTTTGCTTTTTCTACAACCGCTTCGGGAATATTCATGCCCTGAGCAATTATTATACATGCACTTTCCGCGAGTGCTGCAATACCTAAAATATTCATATTTGTTTGCACTGTAATCCACACATTGTCTTTTTGAACATTTGCCATTGCCAAGCTTAAAAGGTCGCTTGCAAAGCAGCCGCAAATTTGTGCATTTAAATTTTCACCTTCGGAAATTATTTCAAGATTTAATTTTTCTATTAAATTTTGTACTGTCATATTTATTCCTCGCTTTGTGCAGAAAGCATTTCGTTTGTAAGGCGTGCTATTCTTTCTTTAAACCTTATAATGCAATCGGTTTCTTTTGCCTCTCCCCTTACAATATCTTCGGCAAGAGCACGGCATGAAGGAGCACCGCAGGAGCCGCAGTCTAACCCCGGGAGCTCACTATCAAGTTCTTCTATGCGTGCAAGCTTTTTCATTGCAACCGACATATTGCTATCCAGCTGTGTTTGTGGTCTGGAATAAACGGGAACCTGCCAGATGGGGTTAATATCGGGAATATTATCAGGAATGTTTGAACCTTTTGCAGAACGGGCAATTGTTTTAAGCCTTGTTTTTGCAACAAAGTTATTTTCAACTGTTAAAGGCCCACCAACGCATCCGCCCGTGCAGGCAAGTGCTTCTACAAACTCAACATCTTTTAATTTGTCGTTTTCTATTTCTTCCAAAACATCTATTACATTATGTATTCCATCTACGGCTATGTAGTTATCCAGCTCCAAAGATACTACCTCTCCCCCGCTATTTGCCCAGCATACACCATTAAAGCCTGCCATGGAAAGAGATTTTGATTCGTCTTTATCTTTAAGAATATTAAGAACTTTTTTATAAACATCTTTAAATGAAAAAACGCCGTCTATAAGGCTTTCGCCAAGACCCAAAGGATATTTGGTGCAGGTTGCTTTTGCAGGGCAAGGCGATATAAAAAACACACCGATTTCGTCTTCTTTAAAGCCTGTGTTTTCCTCTGCAATTTTGCGAGCAAGCTGTGCCGCCAGATTCATTGGTGAAATAACGGGAAGCACATTTACTAAAAGGTCGGGGTATTTAGTGGAAATAAGCTTTACTACCGCGGGACAGGCTGAATTTATTACGGGGTATTCCAGTTCGCCCGATTTTAAAAGCTCTTTTGTTTTTTGAGTAATAAGCTGTGCTGCATAGGCTACCTCATAGATATCATCAAAGCCAAGCTTTAAAATAGCATTTAAAATCATATCTATTGTTACACCGCCGCCAAACTGACCATAGAAAGCAGGTGCTGGAAGAGCTATTTTATATTTAAAGTTATTTATTATTTCAAAGCTGTCGGTTATTGCTTTTTTTGCACGATAAGGACACACCCTTATGCACTCACCGCAATCTATGCACAAATCTGCTCTTATTGTTGCTTTGTTATTTCTTACTCTTATAGCTTGTGTGGGACATTTTTTAATACAATTTGTGCAGCCTTTACACTTTTCTTCGTCAAGAGTTACGGAATGAAAAATATTAGACAAGGCGCGCTCCTCCCTTCACATATATTGGGTATTACTGAATATTAACTATCATTTCTATTGTTGTGCCAACGCCCACTTCTGATGTGATTTTCATATAGTCGGTATATTTATCCATATTGGGAAGCCCCATACCCGCACCAAAACCAAGCTCACGAACATTATCGGTAGCTGTGGAATAGCCTTCGGTCATGGCAAGAGGAATATCAGGAATTCCAGGACCTTTATCACGGAGGAAAAGGTGAATTTTATCGTGAGTTATTTCAACATCTATCACTCCGCCGTCGGCATGGATAACCATATTTATTTCTCCCTCATACATTGCAACTGCAACCTTGCGGGATATTTTGGGGTCGATGCCTAGGCTCTGCATAACCTTTTTTAATTTTCTCGAAGCTTCGCCTGCTGCGGCAAAATCTTCCCCGTCAACTTTATATTGAACTTTGAAGGAGTCCATTTAAGCCACCTCCTATTTATGCAAGCCTTCGCTATATAAAATACCGCTTGAAACATACATTGGTTTTTCGGTGGAGAGAATGGAAATATCACATTCCTCGGCAAGCTCAATTATATCATCGCCCGGTTTTTTGCCCCTAACAAAAATAATGGCTTTCATATCCATCATTGCAGCAGTGCGAACAACCTGCGAATTTATAAGACCTGTTAAAAGGAGTGCCTGGTCTTCCACAAAGGCAAGAACATCACTCATTAAATCGCAGCTCCACGCCGCAAACACTTCGGTTTCGCCGTTAAAATTTTTACTTAAGACTTTTGCATCAAGAAGTTCTGCTACTTTACTTAGCTTCATAATTAGCCTCCTGAAAGTTATTTTAATTTATATTCATTGTATAATTATTGAACGATTTAGATGACAATCGTTTTTAATGAATTGACAGCTCTGCTGTCATGAATTGGCTACGCCATGATTTCTCGCTATCGCTCCATGAATTGAATTGCCTTTTAATGCACGAAGTGCAATTCATGAGCCGCAAGGCTCAATTCATGAAACCGCAAGTTTCAATTCACGACGCAAGGCAATTCATTGAGTTTGCCTTGCAAACTCATTGTAACATAAATTTTTTGAAAAATCTATATATTTTTAATCTCTGCTATCGAAGTATGACACATATTTTATAGGAGTGCTTTTGGGGAATAAATATGCATATAAATCTGAAAAATAGTCATCTGTCATACTTGAAATATAATCTATAACAATATCTTCGGGGGTGTTTAATTCTGCGTAATTATCGCTACTGTAAAAGCTACGGACTTTGCTTATATAGTTTATATGATGCCTGAATATAACAGAATCTTTTTTATTATTTAAAATGTCTTTTAAAAGGCTATCAAAAACCTTTGCAAACATTGGTTTTATAACCTCTTGCTGAACACTTTTTACAGATTCGCTTAAGTATATAAGCTCGTAGTTTTCTTTCATAGCAAGCATAAGGTCATCGTAGTATTCTTTATCAAGCTTAATATAGTTTTTGCCGTAGCTGTTTTCTATTACATTAACTATTAAGTTATTTATTATTGAAGCATTAAATCTGCCAAGAGAACCTGCCGAAAAAACGTTTTCGTCTTGTATTACTTTTGCTCTTATGGAATCCTGACGGTCTTTACCGATATAGGCAATTAAATCGCTTATTCTTACAACACAGCCCTCAAGGGTAGCGGGAACAAGTTTTCTTGACGCTTTGGAATCGATATAACATTCTTCAACCATTTCGTCAAATTTTTCAAAGCTTTCATAAGGTTCGGGGGTGTATTTATCTAAAGGAAGCTCTCCGTTATGACACAGGATTCCATCGAGGGTGTTGAGGGTTATGTTATAATCAAAGATTTTATCTAAGACCCTAACCGACTGAAGATTATGCATAAATGCTCTGCCCGTTTTTTCCAAAGATATTTCGTTTATACAGCTTTCGCCCGCATGACCAAAGGGAGTGTGCCCTATATCGTGCCCAAGAGCTATGGCTTCGGTGAGGTTTACATCTAGCCCGAGCATTTGCGAAATGTTTTTTGCAATTCGGCTTACAAGCTGAACATGAAGGCTTCTTCTTGAAATATCATCATTTTTATAAAACGAAAAAACCTGTGTTTTATCAGCATAGCGGTTATAATATGGGCTATGGAGTATCTTTTCTATGTCTCTCACATAAGCAGGTCGCCAGAGGTTTGGTTTATCGTGCTCCATGCGACGACGAAGAGGCTTTTCGAGATTTTTTTGAAGATGAGGATTATCCTCTAAAATTTTATCGCGAAGTTTATCGCTTAATTTAATATATGGCATATTATCACCTTTTAATGTTTTTAATTTATAAGAGATATAGGGTTTAAATGCAAACCATTTTAAATGAATTGACAACTTTGTTGTCATGAATTGGCTCTGCCATGAATTCTCGCTTCGCTCCATGAATTGAATTGCCTTTATAATGCACGAAGTGCAATTCATGAGCCGCAAGGCTCAATTCATGAAATCGCAGATTTCAATTCATGCCGTTAGGCAATTCATTGCGTTGCTTATGCAACGCATAGTTTGTGCCAAATCAAGTTCCAAAATTAATTTTATTTTTCTTCAATAAGTGTCTGTATGCACCAAATGATACCAAACTATCAAATGCCATTCCTATTCCAAACATCAACGCTATTCCCGTAAGAGTTGGAACCCAGATTTTTGTGATATATAAAACAAATGCCGTTCCATAATACAATACATTAGTTACAACCGATTCAAAAAGCATATAATTTGTTTTTCCCAAGCCATAAAAAATCGCATCAAAAACATTCTGAAATGCGTATAACATATAAAATCCAACCAAAACCATAACAAGATTATACAGTTTATCTACATCTTTGAACAGAAGCATGTTAGTCATAAATGGTTTCCACAGCGGTATAGATATAAACCATAATAAGCAAATAACCGTTGTTATTGCAAAATATCCTGCTGTTTTATTCTTAACGGCGTCAGAATCTGTTGCAACATCTTTTTTTATGTATTCTCCCAATTGCGTTATTGGCAAAAGTAACCATCCCCAAATAAAGTTGTTTGCAACCCAATATACTCCTTGCTCATTCACAACATTTACCATTCGTGAAATCATAATTATATAAGCAAAGTTTCTTACGAAAGATTCAACACCTGACATTCCACCTATTTTCCACAGATCTCTTATCCATGTAAACGAGAGTTTCTGCTTTGTGAAAAAGAAAATATTTTCTTTATGGAGCAAGCTCAAACTTATAACTAGTATCGTTCCATTTACAATAATATTTGTTATTGCAATACCATTAACGCCAAGATTCAATGAACAAGGAAACGATGACACCAAAAATGTATCAATCACTGTACATAAAACCAATCGTGTTCCCGTCAATATATACATGTATTTTACTTTATTTAACGTAATCAATACTACAAGAACAAAATTCGAAAGAACCGAAAATATTAAAGCAACACTTTCTATGCGTATGTATGTTGCTGACGCTGCTAA
>JAGBXL010000162.1 GCA_017629325.1 Clostridia bacterium
CATATAAAAAGGCATCGCCAGAACTTATTGAAGCAATGAAATATTCTGCTTTAAACGGCGGAAAAAGATTACGTTCAATATTATGCACAGAAATATGCTATATGCTCGGCGGAAAAAGAGAAGATGCAATGCCCTTTGCTTGTGCAATAGAATTAATTCATGCATATTCACTTGTTCACGATGATCTTCCTGCTATGGATAATGCCGATACAAGACGTGGTCAGCCTAGCTGCCATAAAAAATACGGCGAAGCTCTTGGAATTCTTTGCGGTGATGCACTGCTCAATTCCGCATTTGAAATTATGCTCGATAATTGTGCCGGTTTATCACAAATAAACGCTGCAAAAGTCATTGCAGAATCTTCAGGCTCCGAAGGAATGATAAGCGGTCAGGTTAAAGATTTAAAAGTTGGTTCAGCATCTGATGTTACAGGAGATATGCTTATAGATATAATCGAACAAAAAACAATGGCAATTATAAGCAGTGCATCTGTTGCAGGTGCTTATATTGCAAATGCAGATGAAGAAACTGTTCTTAAGATTAAAAATTTTGCATATTATTTGGGCTTGGCTTTTCAAATAAGAGACGATTTTGAAGATATTAAAGAGGACACTGCAGATTTTAACGATAGTCCGAATTTTATAAATGCTCTTGGCGAAGATGATGCGGCAAAGCTTTTAAACGAGCATTCCACTGCTTGTAAAAATATTATATCAGAATTTAAAAACAATGACTTTATAATGGGGCTTTTAGACTTTTTGTTTTAATTAGGATAATAAAGGGTTTATATTATGAAAATTATCGACAGACTTACTGATAAAGAATATATAAAAAGTTTAAACGGCGAAAATGTTGATATTGCAGCGAGTGAAATTCGTAAATTTTTAGTTGACAATGTTCTTGTTACAGGTGGTCATCTTGCATCTAACCTTGGTATTGTGGAGCTTATTCTTGCAATACATAAGGTTTTTGATTTTCCAGAGGATAAAATTGTTTTTGATGTTGGTCATCAATGTTATGTTCATAAATTATTAAGTGGCAGAAAAGATGGTTTTTTAAAGCTCAGACAATTAAATGGAATGTCAGGATTTCCTAAAACACAAGAGAGTGATTATGATTCTTTTAACACAGGTCATTCAGGAACAGCAATATCAGCGGCACTTGGTATGGCAAGAGCCAGAGACCTAAGTGAAGAAAAATATAATGTAATTGCATTTGTTGGTGATGGTTCAATATCAAATGGAATGTCTTTTGAGGCGTTAAATGATGCAGGAGCATCAAACACAAAAGTAATAATTATATTAAATGATAATGAAATGTCGATAAATGAAAATGTTGGCGGATTATCTGCTCATTTGAGTATGCTGCGTTTAAGTAAAAACTATATAAAAGCAAAATCAAACATACACAAATTTTTAGATAAATTAGGATTTGTGGGTAGTGCAATTTCTTCGCTTATACACAAGGTTAAAAGTGTGATAAAGTTTGCAAATATAAGAATTCCCTTTTTTGAATATCTGGGAATTACCTACATTGTTCTTATAGATGGTTATAACATTGATGATTTAACAGTGGCTCTTGAAAAAGCTAAAACAACCTCGGGTCCGGTTATTGTTCATACAATAACCAAGAAAGGTAAAGGCTATTGTGAGGCTGAGGCTAATCCATCTCGTTATCATGGTATATCGCCTGTTAAAAGCACAGATAAAACAGAAAAAACATTTACAGATATATTTGGTGATTATATATTAGACAAAGCTAAAAGCAACAGCAAAATCGTTTCAATTACTGCCGCTATGGGAACAAATTGCGGGTTGGATAAGTTTAGCAGTGAATTTCCTAAGCGTTTTTTTGATGTTGGCATAGCAGAAGAACACGCTGTTACATTATCTGCTGGTTTTGCAAAAGTGGGTTTTATTCCTGTTTTTTCGGTATATTCAACCTTCTTGCAAAGGGGCTATGACCAAATACTTCATGATGTATGTCTGCAAAATCTTCACGTGGTATTTTCAATAGACAGAGCCGGTGTTGTTGGTGAAGATGGAGAAACTCATCAGGGAACTTTTGATTTTTCGTATCTCCTTCATTTACCAAACATGACTGTTATGGCACCAACAGGAAAAGAAGATTTTATATATATGTTAAACACTGCAGTTGATGATATAAAAGGACCTGTTGCAATCAGATTTCCTAAGGGTACAGCGCCTGCAAATACAAGTTTTACTCCAACAAAGAGTGGCATGAATACTGTTTTGTATTCGGGTGATGATATATTAATACTTTCTGTTGGAAGAATGCTGACTGTTTGTGAAAAAGTTTATAACACATTAACTTCTGAGGGTTATGGAGTGCATTTAGTTAATGTTGGAACTATAAAACCTCTTTGTGTAGAACGCTTAAATGAACTTTTAGATAAATCATCTGTTGCAATTACAGTTGAAGATAATATACTTTCCGGCGGAGCAGGAGAATATATAGCATCAAAGGTATTGAGAAACAATAAATCAAAAATTATAAATATTGGCTTTGATGATGTTTTCATTCCACAAGGAAAGCAAAGTGAGTTGTTTGAAATTTTTGGTTTAACTGAAGAAAAAATTGTTGAAACAATAAAAAAGGAAATGATATATAATGAACAGCAGACTTGACATAGAAATGGTTAATCGAGGTTTGGTTGAAAGCCGTGAAAAAGCCAAAGCTCTGATAATGAGTGGAATAGTTTATGTAAACAATCAAAAAGCTTTAAAAGGCGGAGATAAAATTAAAGATGGTGATTTAATAGAAATCCGTGGACAAAAACTACCTTTTGTAAGCAGAGGTGGATTAAAGCTTGATAAAGCTATAAAATGCTTTGATATTAAACTAAACGATTGTGTCTGTATGGACATTGGTGCTTCAACCGGTGGGTTTACCGATTGTATGCTTCAAAACGGTGCAAAAAAAGTTTATGCAATTGATGTTGGCTACGGTCAGCTGGCATGGAAACTTCGTAACGACATGCGTGTTGTAAATATGGAAAGAACACATATACGCTATTTGGATTATGAACTAATAGAAGATGATGTTGCATTTATATCGATTGATGTTGCATTTATATCTTTAAAGCTTGTATTGCCCGTTGCATATAATGTTTTAAAAAATGACGGGCATATTGTTGCTCTTATAAAACCACAATTTGAGGCGGGAAAAGAAGATGTTGGCAAAAAAGGTGTTGTAAGAGATATAAACGTGCACAAAAGAGTGGTTAGTGAGGTTGTACAGTTTAGCGGGGAAATGGGGTTCTCGGTTGAAAAGCTTGATTTCTCACCAATAAAAGGCCCTGAGGGTAATATAGAGTTTCTTCTTTATTTAAAAAAATCAGATG
>JAGBXL010000163.1 GCA_017629325.1 Clostridia bacterium
AATAGAAACAGTTCCCTATGAAACGGGGGTTTTATCTCTTGTTAAAATAAAGCTTTTAACAGGCAGAAGCCACCAGATAAGAGTTCAGTTTTCTTCAAGGAAAATGTCCCTCGTAGGCGACGGTAAATACGGAAGCAAAATAAATAAATGCTCTGTTGCTCTTTGGTCTCATAAATTAGAATTTCAAAACCCATTGACCAATGAAACTGTATCTGCAATATCTTATCCCCAGAAAGATGCATTTCCCTGGTGCCTTTTCAGCTCTCTTAAAGATGAGTAAAATAAATATTGTAATTTAAAAAAAATGTGATAATCTATCATTGCAATTTAATTTTCGAAGGTGAATATATGAATATCATTATAGCAGGTTGCGGTAAGGTTGGTCAAAAAATAGTTGAACGCCTTGCCATAGAAGAAGACCACAACATAACAGTTATAGATTATAACCCCGATGTAGTAACCAACTTAACATCAAACTACGATATAATGGGGGTTGTTGGTGATGCTTCCGATGTTGACACACTAAAAGAAGCAGGCATCAAAAACAGCGACATTTTAATCGCCATAATGGGCTCGGATGAACTCAATATGCTCACTTGCCTTATGGCTAAAAAGCTTGGCGATTGCCGAACAATTGCAAGAGTAAGAAAACCCGAGCACACAAGAAGTATCCACGTTATAAAAGATGAGCTTGGTCTTGCAATGATAGTTAATCCCGAAAGAGCAGCAGCCAGTGAAATTGCAAGAATACTGCGTTTTCCATCTGCAATTAAAATAGATACCTTTGCAAAAGGCAGAGTAGAAATACTGGGCTTTAAGGTTCCTGAGTATTCTGTTTTAAACAACATGAAGGTTTCCGAGGTTGTGTTAAAATTAAAGTGCGATGTTCTCATTTGCGGAGTTGAAAGAGAAAACAAGGCCTTTATTCCCGATGGTAACTTTGTTTTAAAATCGGGCGATAACATAAGCATTGTTGCTTCAATCAAAAACGGCCACGCCTTTTTCAAAAAAATCGGCATTAAAACCGATAGAGTTAAAGACACAATAATTGTTGGCGGAGGCGACACAGCCTACTACCTTGCAAACCAGCTTGCCGAAACAGGAATAGATGTTAAAATAATCGAAAAAGATGCAGCCCGCTGCGATGAACTTTGTCAGCTTCTTCCTAAAGCCGATATCATTCACGGCGACGGCACCGAAAAGCATCTACTCATAGAAGAAGGGCTTGCCGATGCAGAATCCTTTGTTTCACTCACAAATATAGACGAAGAAAACATTCTTCTTTCTCTTTTTGCTAAAACAAAAACAGACGGTAAAATCGTTACCAAGGTAAACAGAATAGAATATGACGATGTTATCACAAATTTAAATCTCGGAAGTGTTATATATCCAAAAAACATAACAGCCGAATATATTGTCCGCTTTGTTCGTGCCAAAAAGAATTCATTTGGTTCAAACATAGAAGCTATGCACTATATTCTCGACGGAAAAGCAGAAGCACTGGAATTTCGCATAGGTGAAAATTCTTCCGTATCTGCCACCACTCTCGAAAAGCTGCAGCTTAAAGAAAACATTCTTATTGCCTGTATAAACAGAAGTAATCAGATAATTATTCCCCGTGGTAAAGATACCCTCACAAAAGGCGACACGGTTATTGTTGTAACAACAAATTCAGGCTATCAGGATATAAGCGATATTTTGAAATAAGGTAAAAATTATGAACTATAAAATTATTAAACACATATTATCTAAAGTTCTTGTTATCGAAGCATTCAGCATGATTTTTTCTCTCCTTTGTGCCTTTATCTATAAGGAAACAAAGCTTATACCAATATGGCTTATAAGCATATTTATTTGTTTTGCAGCAAGCTTTCTGATATCAAGAAAAAGCCCCGAAAATAAATCGTTTTATGCAAAAGAAGGCTTTGTTGCGGTGGCACTCAGTTGGATATTCCTTGGAATATTCGGAGCAATTCCATTCTTTATATCAGGCTATATTCCATCGTTTATAGATGCAGTCTTTGAAACCTCATCTGGTTTTACCACAACCGGTGCATCAATCCTCACAAATGTTGAAGCTCTTCCAAAAAGCCTTCTTTTCTGGCGAAGCTTTACCCACTGGATAGGCGGCATGGGTGTTCTTGTTTTTCTTGTTGCTATTTTACCTCTTTCAGGGGGCGACAATTTCTTTTTAATAAAGGCAGAAAGCCCCGGGCCTTCTGTTAGCAAGCTTGTTCCAAGAGTAAAACACACAGCAAAGATTCTTTATAAAATATATATAGCTTTAACCTTTGTGCAAATAGCCCTTCTTCTTTTGGGCGGAATGAAAATCTTCGATGCCATAACTCTATCTATGGGCACAGCCGGAACAGGCGGTTTTGGTATAAAGAACACTAGCATAGCAGACTATAACACCTATTCGCAGATTGTAATTACGGTATTTATGTTTATTTTTGGTGTTGATTTTTCTCTTTATCATCTTCTTTTAATGGGTAAACCCGGCTATCTTTTAAAATCTGATGAATTTAAGGCATACTTTATAATTTTTTTTTCATCAATTATTTTAATAGCTTTAAATTGTATGCAGTTTTTCTCTTCTTTTTGGGAAACCCTCAAACACAGTGCATTTCAGGTTGTTTCCATCATCACAACCACAGGCTATGCAACCACCAACTATGATAAATGGCCCGAATTCTCAAAAACTATAATACTCTTTCTCACCTTTGTCGGTGCCTGTGCAGGCAGCACGGGCGGTGGTTTTAAGGTGTCAAGGCTTGTAATTCTTTTAAAAAGCATAGCCAAAGAAATCCGCGTAAGTGTCCACCCAAAATCAACAGTTAAATTAAAAATGAACGGCAGATTAGTTGAGCATGAAACAGTAAGATCGGTAAATGTGTTTATGGCTTCATATATTATTATATTTGCAGTTTCTCTTCTTCTTGTGAGTATAGACGGAAAAGACTTCACCACAAGCTTTACCTCTGTTTTAACAACTCTCGGAAATGTAGGTCCCGGTTTGGCAGCGGTAGGTCCGGCAGGTAATTTTTCATCATATTCCGCTTTTTCAAAAATAGTTTTAACTTTAGATATGCTTATTGGTCGTCTTGAAATTTTTCCCATACTCATTCTCTTTTCGTCATACACCAGAAGAAAGTAAAAATGAATAATATAATTTTGAAAAAAAGATGTTGAAAAAGATATTTTTCGACATCTTTATTTTTTTGCTTTATCATATCTGTCAAAATATGTATTTGAAAAACTTACACATTGCACAAATAGTGCCTTTTGGTTTGACATGCTTAGCCTTTGGTGATATAATAAATTGAATATGTTTATGTATTATTAACTAGAAGGTGAATGATTTTGGAGAGAATTAATCTTGCTACACCCCACATGGGCGGATATGAAATGGACTATATAAAAGAGGCTTTCGAAACTAACTGGATAGCCCCCCTTGGCAAAAATGTCAATATGTTCGAAGAAGAAATGGCG
>JAGBXL010000164.1 GCA_017629325.1 Clostridia bacterium
TACTCCCGAAAAACCGCAAACCGATATAACTTTGCCTGATATTGCATTTTTTAAATCTTCTATACCTTCGCCTGTGTAGGTGCTGGTTATGAAAACTTTGTATCCAAGGTCGGTATAGGTTTTGATATAATCAGTTTCATTTGGCTCTATAAGGTCGGATTTATTAAAACAGATAAGGGCATCTGCTTTTGCCATTTTTGCCTGAATAAGCATTTTATCAAGAAACAAAAGGTCGGGAGATGGGTTTGCCACAGCAACTATTATAAGAAGCAAATCTACATTTGCTATTGGCGGACGGATAAAAAAGTTTTTGCGTTTTTCTATTGACTTTATATATCCGCTTCCATCTTGGGATATTTCTATTTCTACATTATCTCCCACATAGGGCATAACAGATTTATTGCGAAATAATCCTCTTGCTCTGCATTCTATAAGGTCTGTTTCGGTTTTAACATAGTAAAAACCGCCAATGCCTTTTAATATTTTACCATTTTTTATGCTCATCTGCCATTTGCCTCACTGTTTGGGGTTTCTTCGCCGTTTGGTTCATCGTCTGTTTTGGGTTGTTCCTTTTTTTCAACAGTTATTGAAACAGGACAGTTTTTTCGCACCATGCTCCCTGCAGGAATTGCCTGACCTATTACCTTATCGTCATCTTCAGGGTGAAGGCTTCCGCTTACTGTGCCAACACTAAGTGATACAGATTCTAAAAGTGCTTTAGCCTCCTTATATGTTTTGCCCGTTACGGTGGGAACAGATATGAAGCTATTTGTCATATCAACTCCGCCGCTTACATAGAGGGTTATTTCGCCATCGGCTTTGATTTTTTTGCCTGATTCGGGAGACTGCCTTATTATATCGTCTTTAGGACGCTGGCTATCTTCAAATATAACATTTATTTCAAGACCAATTTTTGTGAGCTTTTGTTCGATTTCCTCATAGTTTTTGCCAACGTAGTTTTCTACTTCAATAAGCTTATTATCTTTGGTTATAACTATATTTACAGTATCACCCACATTTACCCTCTCGCCTTCTTCGGGCATTTGAGATACAACGGTTTCAGGCGGGCGGGAATCGTCTTCAATTTCGTCTTCTACATTAAGTTTTAACCCAAGCTCATTACACATTCTTATAACATCTTCATAGCTTTCGCCCCTGAAAGATGGAACATCTACTCTTTTTGTGCCGATTGATAAAACTCGGGACACAGTTTCAAAGGCTTCGTAGTTGAATGCAAGATATCCAATGCCGACTATCATTATTGAAGTTAAGGCCGCAAGAGATATGGAGAGAATTTTTACCCACTGTTTAAGAGGGGGATTATCTTTTGCCATAGCTTTAACTACATGGTCTATGCCTGTGTCGTCATATAAAAAGCGTTTGTCTATAATAACATCGGGGTCGGAAAGAATTTTTCTTATATCTTTTTTTAAATCTCCTGCTGTTTGATAACGAAGAGAGGCATCTTTACACATTGCCTTAAAGGTTATATGCTGTGCAGAGACCGGCATATCGGGATTGTCATCTATTATTTCGGGAGGGTTCTCCTCTATTTGCATCATTGCAATTGAAACGGGGTTATCTGCTTCAAAGGGCAGCTTACCCGAAAGCATTTCATACATAGCAACGCCAAGAGAATAGATATCGCTTCTGTTATCTACTGATATTCCCTTTGCCTGTTCGGGTGAAATGTAGTGAACAGAGCCTAAAATATCGTTATTTGTTGAAAGTGTGTTGCCTGTTCCGAAACGGGCAATACCAAAATCGGTAACCTTTATTTTGCCGTCGTCGGTTATAAGAATATTATGAGGTTTTATATCTCTGTGAACAATATTTTTGGCATGTGCTGCTGTTAGGGCATCGCATATTTGCATTGCTATTGAAAGTGCCTCACGGTAATCCAGTTTGCCTTTTTCTATTATATATTCTTTAAGAGTTTTGCCTGCAACATATTCCATGATGATATAGTGAAGACCATTATCCTCGCCTACATCAAATATAGAAACTATGTTTGACTGTGAAAGACTTGCCGCAGCCTGTGCTTCGGCATTAAAGCGGTTTAAGAATTCATCATCACTTCCAAGGTCATCTCTTAATATTTTAACTGCTACTATTCTATTTAAAAGAACACATCTTGCTTTATAGACATAAGCCATACCGCCCTTGCCTATTTCTTCAAGGAGTTCGTATCTGCCACCTAATACTTTGCCTGTCATTACCTGGTTTCACCTCCTGCAAAATTTTTAATTATTACAGCTGTGATGTTATCTGTTCCGCCGTTATCTTTGGCAAGTGATACAAGTTTTTGGGATATAAAAGAGGCATCATCGCTGTCTTTTATTATGCCCAAAATTGTTTCATCGCTTACCATATTAGTTAGACCATCGGTACAGATTAAAACTGTGTCGTCTTTAGTTAAAAATCCTGTGTATATATCGGGCTCAACACTTGCTTCTGTGCCGAGTGCCCTGGTTATAACATTTTTATTGGGGTGGTTTTTTGCCTGCTCTTTTGTGATTACACCCATATCAACAAGCTCTGATACAAAGGAATGGTCTTTGGTTATCTGATTTATTTTGGTTGATACAGTGTATAGCCTGCTGTCGCCTACATTGGCAATATAATATGCACTGTTATGTATTACACAAGCTACAAGCGTTGTTCCCATGCCCGAAAGAGCTTCATCTTTTTGAGACATTTTATAAAGCTGCTTATTTATTTTAATTACTGCGTTTTTTAAGAAATTATGTTTTTGCTTTTCGGAATAGTTTATAAATGCCGAGGCATTTTCTTCAAATATTCTTACAAATTCGCTTGCTGCAAAGCTACTGGCTTCTTTTCCGCCTTTATGTCCGCCCATTCCGTCTGCGACAACTGAAACTATATAATTTTCATCTAGAATCTTTATGGCAAAAGAATCTTCGTTGTTTGCTCTTATGTTGCCTATGTCTGTATGCCCATAATAGTTCATGTTATCACATCCTTTCAAGATTATTCTTTCGAAGCTGACCGCAGGAGGCGTTTATATCGCTTCCGAGTTTGCGTCGTACTGTGGCTGTTATGCCATTTTTTTCTATGGTTTTTATAAAAGACTTAATTCTTTCATCATTTGGCTTTTCAAAGGAATTTTCTTCTACCTTGTTTACGGGGATTATGTTTATATGGCAAAGAATACCTTTAAGAAGAGATGCTAGTTTTGCTGCGTGAGAATCAGTATCGTTTACACCTTTTATTATGGCATATTCAAAGCTTATTCTTCTGCCTGTTACCTTTTGATAGGATTTGCATGCGTCCAAAAGAGACGAAATATTATATGTGTTATTAACAGGCATTATAGAGCTTCTACCCTCATCGTCGCAGGCATGAAGAGATATTGAAAGAGTTATGGGGATATCGAGCTTTGAGAGCTCTAAAATTTTGGGCACAATACCGCAGGTTGAAAGCGAAATGTGGCGGTAGCCTATGTTTATGCCATGCTCATCGTTTACGATATTTAAAAACTTACACACATTTTCAAAATTGGCAAGAGGCTCGCCTATGCCCATCATAACTATATTGGATATTCGCTCACCTATATCAAGGCCTGCAAAAATAATCTGGTCGAGTATTTCGCCGGGGGTGAGGCTACGGACTAAACCGCCTATGGTTGAAGCACAGAATTTGCACCCCATTGCACAGCCTACCTGGGAAGATACACAGATTGTTATGCCGTGTTTATAATACATAACAACGCTCTCTACCATGTTGCCATCGTGAAGCTTAAAAAGATATTTTTTTGTTTTATCAATACGCGATTCAAGCTTTTTAACAATTTCCATGGTGGATACATAGTAGTTTTCGGAAAGCTTATCTTTTAAAGCTTTAGATACATTTGTCATTTCGTCAAAAGACCGAACACCCTTATGGAGCCATGAAAAAACCTGGGTTGCCCTGAACTTTTTTTCACCAAGAGATACTATTAAATTTTCAAGTTCCTGAAATGTTAAATCCCTTAAACTTGTCAATTTGTTTCACACCATTCTTTTTTTATTTAAGAAATCTCAGCCTGCTTTCTTAATCTGCATATAAAAAATCCATCTGTATCGGTGATATTGGGATATGAAGTGTAAAAGCCATCATCATACTCTCCATCGCCGAAAGGATATATGGAAAATTCACTGTGATTTTTTAAAAATTTATTTATTACTTCTTCGTTTTCTTCTTTTTCGATTGTGCAGGTTGAATACACCAAAACGCCTTCAGGTTTTAAATATTTAGCTGCATTTTCAAGAATTGAAAGACTAAGAGAAGAAAGCTCTTTTATGTCGTCTTCACATCTGGCATATTTAATATCGGGCTTTTTGCGGATTATACCAAAGCCTGAACATGGAACATCGCAAAGAACCCTATCTGCCTTGCCAAGCCATTCTTTATTTAAAACACAGGCATCGTTTAAGGTTGGGGTGATTGATGTTGCCCTGCACTTTAGAGCATTTTCTGAAATAAGCTTTAGCTTATGCTCATAAATATCGCACGAAATGATTTTACCTTTATTTTTTATAAGGTCTGCAATAAAAAGAGATTTACCGCCTGGCGCTGCACAAAGGTCTATTATAAAATCATTTTCTTTAGGCTCTAAAAGATATGCGGCAAGTGATGCGGCTACATCCTGAATATAAAATCCGCCCTCGCTAAAGCCTGGAACCAGGCTTATATCTTTTATATTGGGGAGCTTAAAGGAATAGTTATAGTCTTTAAAGCCTTTTAATTTGACCTCTTCATATTCTACACCTGCTTCTTCCAAGCTTTTTTTTAATTCATCTATGGAATTAACAAGTGTGTTGCACCTTACATAGAGAGGCGATTTTTTATTAAGGCTTATTAAAAGCTCTTTTGTAAATGAAAGCCCAAAACTTTTTGTCCATCTCTCTGTTAGCCACAGAGGATAGGAATATTTTATGCTTAAATCTTCCGCCGTTTTATCTGAAAGATTTGATATATCCTCTTTATTTACTGCTCTCAATACAGCATTTACATAGCCTGAAAGACGGGATACCGAAGATTTTTTTATTATTTTTACGCATTCATCAACCGCAGCATTTGGGGGGATTTTATCCATAAACAAAAGCTGATACACACCTATTCTTAAAACATTTAAAACATAGGGTGCTATTTTTTTGAGTTTTGTTGATGAATGAAGAGAAATAACATAATCAAGGGTTATTTTTCTTTTTATTACTCCGTTTACGATTTCACCTATGAGGCGGATATCTTTTTCGCTATGAATATTACCATTGCGGAGCTTATTCATTTCTATATTTATGTATGCTCCGTTTTTTTCGATATTAAGGAGCATATTTGCGGCAGTTTTTCTTAAGTTTGTTGCCATTATTTTCTCCTGTTATTTGAAATGAGTATGAGCCTTAAAAGCTGCATAACCGAAAGAAGTGCCGATGCAACATAGGTTAATGCTGCAGCAGATAAAACCTTGCGGGCAGATTTTATTTCGCTGCCCTCTAAAAAATAGCTATCTTCTAAAATGGCCAGTGCCCTGCGGCTTGCATTGAATTCAACGGGGAGTGTTACAAGCTGAAAAAATACCACTGCTGAAAACAAAATTATGCCTGCATCTATAAGAAACGGAGTGTTAAATATAAGCCCAAGCATTATAATGGGAACTGCAAGGCTTGATGAAATATTTACCACCGGAAAAACCGAGTTTCTTATTTTTAAAGGGGCATAAGCTTTTGCATGCTGAATTGCATGGCCGCATTCGTGAGCAGCAACACCGAGTGCCGCTACCGATTTTGAAGAAAAAACAGAATCGGAAAGACGAAGAACCCTTGATTTTGGGTCGTAGTGGTCGGTTAGGTTGCCTTTTACATGCTCTATAACAACACTTGAAAGACCATTCATATCGAGAATTCTTCTGGCAGCCTCGGCACCTGTTAGCCCACGCATATTTGCTACGCGGCTGAATTTTGAAAAGGTTGAGCTTACCTTTGCCTGTGCTATAAAAGAAATTATTATTGCGGGAACAATTAAAACAAGATAGTAATAATCAAAGCCGTACCAAAACATAATTAACCTCCTAATATTACACCTGTATCAATGGTATTGCCTAGTAAATAATCACTAACATTCATCTTCTTTTTGCCTTCTGCCTGAATTTCAAGAACTTTTAAAACTGTTCCTTCACCGCAGGCAACACTAAAGAAATCTTTATCTGCCGATATAATGCAGCCAGCATTTTTTGATGTTTTTTCATCTGTAACAAAGGTGCGGCAGATTTTAAGCTGCTTTCCCTGATAAAAGGTAAATGCTTTTGGGATTGGGTATAAGCCCCTTACCTGATTATGAATATCATTTGCATTTTTTGACCAATCTATGAGTGCTGTTTCTTTTGTTATCATTTTTGCATAGTTTGAAAGAGCATCGTCTTGGGGCACAGGATTTATTGTGCCATTTTCAAAGGCTTCCACCGTTTTAACAATTAAATCGGCGCCCTCTTTAGCAAGCTTATCGTGAAGGGTTTCAAAATTATCGTCGGGAGTTATTTCCACCTCTGATTTTAAAAGCATATCGCCGGTATCCAACGCTTTAGCCATATACATTGTGGTTACGCCTGTTACCTTTTCACCGTCTATGATAGAACGCTGAATAGGTGCAGCACCGCGGTATTTTGGAAGAAGCGATGCATGAACATTTACGCAGCCGTATTTTGGATAAGAAAGAACATAGGGCGGAAGAATTTTTCCATAAGCAACAACAACAATTAAATCGGGGTTTTTCTCATTTAAAAATTCTTCAAAGCTTTCTTTTTTTAAGTTTATTGGTTTGAAAACCTCTATGCCCTTATTTTCGGCATATTCACCAACGGGAGTTGGGCACATTTTATGACCTCTGCCCCTTGGCTTATCGGGCGTTGTTACAACCGATATTATTTCATGCCCTGCATTTATTAAAGATTCAAGGCACAAAACCGCAAAATCGGGTGTGCCCATAAACATTATTTTCATTTTAATCTACCTCGGTATATTCAATAACCTTATCAACAAACACTGTGCCGTCAAGGTGGTCTATTTCGTGGCAAAGTGCTCTTGCAAGAAGACCTTCGCCTGTTATTTCATATTGATTGCCGTCTCTATCGGTGGCATGAACTGTAACCTTGGTTGGTCTATCTACCTTGCCGTATTTACCGGGAACACTTAAGCAGCCTTCATCGGCAATTTCGCTGCCCGAAACAGATATGATTTCAGGGTTTATTAATTCTATTATTCCGTCGCCAACATCTATTACGGCTATTCTTTTAAGTATGCCAACCTGCGGTGCGGCAAGACCTACTCCGTTTGCATCGTACATAGTTTGTGCCATATCATCTAAAAGAGTTAGTATTCTATTGTCTATTTCTTCAACGGGGCGACATTTTTTTCTTAAAATATCGTCGCCAAGTTTTCTGATGTTTCTCAGTGCCATAATGGATTACCTCCAAATTATATATGTTTTCAGGCAGGAGCAAGGTCTCACCTTCGGTTCGGTCGGCGATAAGCGATTGCCACCGGCAATCATCGCCCCTGCCCTACATTTTTCATTACGCTATTATAACATACTGTTAGGATTAACATCTATGGATATTGTAACTTCTTTTTTATTTGACAAATGCTTTTTATATATTTTATCAATTGCATTATATATATCTTTTTTATAGGGTGTTTTTAAAAGGAAACGATATCTGTATTTTCCATTTAATCTATACATTGGTGCTTCGGAGGGGTTAAAAGATACTCCTGAAAAGCCCTGTTTTTTAAGTTCAGCCATAAGGTTATTATAAAAGCTTTCTGCCTCTTTTTTTGCATCGTTTTGATTTTTGCATGAGAAAACAAAATTTATAAACTCACTAAAGGGTGGATACA
>JAGBXL010000165.1 GCA_017629325.1 Clostridia bacterium
AATAATGCCCTTTATGGCTATATTTTAATTATTCTTCTTATAGGTGCAGGTTTGTTTTTTAGTTTCAAAACAAAATTTGCACAGTTTCGCCTTCTTGGTGAGCAAATAAAATCCGTAACAGAAAAACCAAAAGATAAAGGTGGCGTATCATCTTTTCAGGCACTTATGGTTTCCACTGCATCAAGAGTTGGCACAGGCAATATCATAGGTGTTTCAACCGCCATCTGTCTTGGTGGCTTCGGCTCTGTTTTCTGGATGTGGGTAATAGCAATAATTGGCTCTGCTTCTGCCTTTGTTGAAAGCACCCTTGCACAAATATATAAAAGAAAAGGAAACGGTGAATGTTACGGCGGCCCTGCCTATTATATTGAAACTGCTCTTAAAAACCGCCCCCTTGCCGCAGTGTTTTCAATCCTTCTTATTGTAACCTACGGTGTTGGCTTTAATATGCTTGCATCATATAATCTTCAGTCCACCTTTTCTTCTTATGGCTTTTATAATTCCAAAGTATCGCCGTGGTTAATCGGTTTTATTATTGCCGCAATTGGTTTATATTGTCTTATTGGCGGCGGAAAAAGAATAGTTAGTGTAACGGGCTTTTTGGTTCCATTTATGGGCGTTGCCTATATTTTAGTTGCCCTTGTAATTGTTTTAATGAATATCTCCGATTTAGGAAACATATTTGTCAGAATTTTTACCGACGCTTTTGATTTTGAAGCAATCTTTGGAGGCTTTAGTGGTTCCTGTGTTATGTATGGAATAAAAAGAGGTCTCTTTTCTAATGAGGCAGGCGTAGGTTCTGCACCTAACGCCTCTGCATCTGCCCAGGTCAGCCACCCTGCTCGTCAGGGGCTGGTTCAGGTTTTGTCTGTATTTATAGATACACTTTTAGTGTGCAGTGCAACCGCATTTATGTGTATGTGTTCGGGGGTTGAGCCAACTAGTGAATTATCGGGTGCACCCTATGTTCAGCTTGCACTAAAATCAAGCCTTGGCTCAGTTGGTCCTCTTTTTATAACCATTGCCATGACACTCTTTGCCTTTACAACACTTCTTGGCAATTTGTATTATGTAGATAAAGCCATTATTCATCTTATAGGCAAGGTTCCCAGCAAAACATTTATGAGAATATATTATATAATAGCTTCACTTTTAATATTTATAGGTGCTTCTTTAAGTGCCGACCTTTTATGGAATATTGCAGATATAACAATGGGAGCAATGACGATAATAAATATCCCTGTAATAATTATTCTTTCGAAATATGCCGTAAGGGCTCTTAAAGACTATGAACAAAAAAGAAAAAATGGCGATGAGCTTTCATTTAAAGCAAAAGATATACAGCTTCCACATGATGTTGACTACTGGAAATAAATGTATAATAAAAAGGTCTCTCAAAAGAGGCCTTTTTATTATTCCTTGTATTTATCTTTTTTGTTTTCGGTTATCCATATAAATAGTAGAATTGGAAATATTAAAATTCTTAATAAAAAACCAATAATCTTAAATGGAAACAGCACATATCTTAACTTGTGAAGATAATAGTATTTCTTTTCCATTATAATAACTCTTTTGTAACAGCCGCACCCCTCACATAAATCCAAGTAGTTAGAGAGTATGTATTTTTTCTTGGAATAATTTGTTCCATCGAGTTTATTTTGACATTCCAAACAAAATTCAGCCATAGTTTTTACCACCTTAATTATGAATAATTTTTTATGATTGTAACATAATTTTATTAAATACGCAAGTGCGTACACGCAAAAATGTAAAACATTTTAAAATATCTGTAAGAGGTGTTTAAAATGGATGTCAAAGATATGGTAGTTAAGCGTTTTAATGAGTTGTGTTTGGAAAGAAATATAAAGATAAACGAGCTAGCAAATATATCAGGTGTTACACCATCTACTGCATATAGTATGATGGATAATTTAAGAAGAGATGTATCTATAAAAACAATTAAAAAATTTTGTGATGGGCTTGATATAACACTTGGTGAATTTTTTAATACAGAAGAATTTAATAATCTCGAACAAGAGATTAAGTAAGGCTGAAAAATGTTTGCAGTTGGTGGCTTGTATGGATATAAACTATGAAAAAATAGTAGGGGAAAATATAAGAAAATTAAGAATTGAAAATAATTTCACACAAGAGCAGCTATCTGCCAAATTACAGGTTTCGGGTTGTGATATAACCCGTAGTGCATTGGCAAAAATAGAAGTTGGTCAGCGTCATATATACCCCGATGAACTTAAGGCAATAAAAAACATTTTAAAAGTGAGCTATGAAAGTATATTGGATTAAAAAGTACGCCTCATAAAGCGTACTTTTTTAGTGTTTAATATAATCACAAGCTTCTTTTAAACTCTTAGCTTGTCTATATTTCACAAATCCAAAAAAACGCTTGACAATATGGCTTTAGTGGTATATAATTTGAGAGTATGAGTATTAGGGGGTTTTTATGCCCATTTTTGGTAATACTTATATAAAATATGAATAATCACCACTTTTAAGGGGGATTATAAATTGTCAAAAGATTTTAGCTCTGCTTCGTTTGTTGCAGGTCTTAAGCAAAGTCTTAAAATGATAAATTCAGGTAAAGCAAAAAAGGTTTACCTTGCTGCAGATGCCGATTTTTACATCTCGTCAAAAATATCAGATGCCTGCATAGAAACAGGAACAGATATTGAGGTTTCGTTTTCAAAAGCGGAGCTTGGTAAATTTTGCAGAATTGACGTTGATGCTGCGGTTGTTGCAGTATTAAAGTAGTTATTAAGTGCCTAAAGGCGTTTAATATATAAATTTTTATTGGAGGTGAAATAATGCCAACCTTTAACCAGTTAGTAAGAAAAGGCAGACAGACATCAGTTAAGAAGTCAACAGCACCTGCACTCCAGGTAGGTTTTAACTCTCTTAAAAAGAGACCAACAGATGCAAGCGCTCCCCAGAAAAGAGGCGTATGCACAACTGTTAAAACCATGACTCCTAAAAAGCCTAACTCAGCTCTTCGTAAGATGGCCAGAGTAAGACTTACAAACGGTGTCGAGGTTTCAGCTTACATTCCCGGTATAGGTCATACCCTTCAGGAACATAGCGTTGTTCTTATAAGAGGCGGTAGAGTAAAAGACCTTCCTGGTGTTAGATACCACATTATCCGTGGTGCTCTTGACGCATCGGGTGTTGCTAACAGAAACCAGGCCAGATCAAAATACGGTGCAAAACGCGCTAAAAAATAATTGATCAGCCAAATTAAAATCGTAAGTAACTCCGGATGCACGGATGCTTACAAAAAGGTAAGATAGGTGCGCCAATATGGAATTTATATATATTTTGTATTGAGCACTGACAAGTTTCAAAAACTTGAGTACCTATGAAATCATTTTTATATGAAGGAGGGAAGTAAAGTGCCACGTAAAGGTTATATAGCAAAAAGAGAAGTATTACCCGATCCTATGTACAACAACATCGTTGTTACAAAGCTTATCAACAACATAATGCTCGATGGTAAAAAGGGTGTAGCTCAGAATATCGTATACGGTGCTTTCGAAATTATTGCAGAAAAAACAGGAAAGGATGCTGTTGAAGTTTTCACAGAAGCTATGGAAAACATCATGCCTGTTTTAGAAGTTAAAGCTAGAAGAGTCGGCGGTGCTACATATCAGGTTCCAATCGAAGTTAGACCTGATAGAAGACAAACACTCGGCTTAAGATGGCTCACACTTTATTCACGTCAGAGAAACGAAAGAACCATGCGTGAAAGACTCGCAGGCGAAATTCTTGACGCTGTAAACAACATGGGTAGCGCAGTTAAAAAGAAAGAAGATACTCACAAAATGGCAGAAGCCAACAGAGCTTTCTCACACTACCGTTGGTAATTTAAGCTTTGAAACATTGGAAAGGAGGAAATTAAAATTATGGCTAGAGAATATTCTTTACAGAATACAAGAAATATCGGTATCATGGCTCACATCGATGCCGGTAAAACAACAACAACTGAAAGAATACTGTACTATACAGGTCGTATTCACAAAATGGGTGAAACACATGATGGTGCAGGCACAATGGACTGGATGGCTCAGGAGCAGGAGCGTGGTATAACAATTACCTCTGCTGCTACAACATGTTTCTGGCAGCCAAAAGTTGGTCCTTACAAAGGTATAGCTCATAGAATCAA
>JAGBXL010000166.1 GCA_017629325.1 Clostridia bacterium
ACATTACCTGTTACAATAGCATGAGCATAAGGCAATTGGGCAATGTTTTCTCTTACGGTTAATTCAACAACATCGGCTAGTGGTTTGCTATACTGTTTCATTGTTAAAATCTCCTCCTCTCAATTATTCTGCTTCACAATATGTTGGAAGTTCAGTAATTTCAGTTTCGTTGTCAACAATGATTGCAACGGCATATAAGCTATCACTTTCATAAGCACCGCCTATAGAAAGTGCTTTGTAGCAATGATTATCATATGTAACACCAACTTCTTTGGGCTGACCTACAACCTTAAATACTTTGGTGTATTTAGTGGCATCTTCTCCATGTGGTTCTACGATAAGCGCTTTGAGATCATCCTGATCGGGGTCTACAGCTCCAGCATCTACATTTGTTGATGTTGTAGTAATCGAAATATTACTTCCTAAAACTTTGTAAACATTATCAGTAGCGGTTTTTTCCAAACCTGTAACTTCACCAATTTCACGGTTATCATCAACTGTGATTTTTGCGTAGATGGTGTCTCCATCACCAACAATGGCTGTATTGCCAATGGTTTCTTCGCAAGCTGCATCTTTGTAGAATGCAACTGTGGCATGCCCATCAGATGAAACAACAACATTATCAAGCTGAATCGCTTTGTCTGTACCAGAAATAGTTGCTTCACCATTGGTGCCAAACTGAACATCAGTTGTAAGATCAACTATATTAGTGTTTGCTATCTTGTAATCAAAGCTAACACTACCTGACACGGCTGTTTTTTGGTCGATATAAACGATTCGATTATTTGATTTAACAAGATAAGTAACTTCGCTACCAGGTGTAGCCTCAGTAACATCAACATCGATTACAACTTTGTCTGCAATCTCGTTATAAGTAGTAGTTGTTGATGTGACTGCTGCAAGACCGGATGTAGCTACTGCCATGATTGCCACTAAAGCAACAAACATAGCAACGATTTTTTTGCTTTTCATTAGACATACATCTCCTATCCATGTTTTTCGTTATACATATTCTAACATCTAAACCGAATGTTGTCAATAGTTTTTTTAATAAAATCACTTGTTATAATTGCACAAACAAATGTGATTTGACTTGTGCAATTTGGTAGTTAATTCAAGCAAGGTTTATTTTACCTCTTTCTATGGTAATACACATGCCGCATTTACTAATAGCACATCTTTTATGAGATATTATAATGCAGGTTTTATTTTTATTTTTCATAATGTTTTCGAGCATCTTTTCTTCGGTTTCTTCATCAAGAGCACTGGTTGCTTCATCTAAAAGAAGAATGGGGGCATCTGAGTAAATTGCTCTTGCTACCGCAAGACGCTGAATCTGACCTTCGGAAAGCCCCGTGCCGCCTTCGCCAAGAATTGTATTTAAGCCATTTGGAAGCTCATTTATTACATCCCATATACATGCAACTTTGGCAGCTTCTATAATTTTTTCTTCATTTATGTTACTATTCATAAAGGTTATATTATCTTTTATGCTGCCAGAGAGTATCATATTGCCCTGAGGCACATAGGCAAAAAGTTTTCTAAGCGATGCATCGGCTATGTAAGACTTTGAATTAGTGTTTATGCAAATTTCACCGCTATCGGGATTTATTATTCCCATTATAAGTTTTATAAGAGTGCTTTTACCTATGCCCGATATTCCCGATATGGCAACAAGGCTACCCTTTGGAATAGTTACATTTGCATCTTTGAAAATTTGCTCTTCATTATATGAAAAAGCTAGATTATTGATACTTATATCTTTCATTTCATTATATAAGGAATAAGCATCTATATTTTTATAGCGAAGCTCTTCATCAGGAAGATTTTCAAGCTCAAGTATTCTTTCAACAGATACGGTGAGTGCATAAAACTGAGGAATTGTTGAAGCTAAATCTTTAAAAGGTGTTTGAACCTGACCCACAAGCTGAACTATTGCAGTGAATGTGCCCACTGTCATAAGGGCATTTGCTATTTTCCAGGCACACCAGGCAACTGCAAAATAGTAGCCTATGGTAAGCGAAATAAAAAACAAAATGTTTGCAAAGATATTGAGAAACCCTTTCTTCATTATAAGGGACAGATTTTTCTTTTGAAGAATTGATGCCTCATTTGTTATTTCTTCTGCTTTTCCAAAAGATTTTATAACCAGTATATTTCTTAGCGATTCTATTAAAAAAGAATGCACAGTGCCCTGACTTTCCAAACATTTTTTGCTTAAGGGTTTTATTTTACGGCTGTAAAGTCTTGCAACAACCATAACCACAGGGCCGACTATAAGAAAGATAAGAGCAAAATCTTTATCTAGCATATAAAGTGCACCAAAGCCAAGAACTATTTCCGACACCAGAGCAATCAGATTTGGAATCATGGATATTATATGGCTTGAAACAGTATTAACATCGCCATTTAATCTGTTTAAAAGTTCACCCGAATGATATGAGGATAACGACTGCCATTTTTTATATAGAAGCTTATTAAAAAGAGTTGACTGAATACTATTGCGAAGAGACCCTTCTGTTTTTAAAGATACCAGAGTGTAGCATATATGAAGCACAAGCTGCGCCGCAACAAGAATAGCAAGCCTTGTAAGATTATTTGTGAAAAGATTTCTTTTTTCAGGGATTATAGCAGAATCCAAAAGGTCTTTTGAAACAAGAGCAAAACGCACACTTACCCATGAAACAATGGCTGCACAAACAGAAAGAAAAATTATTTGCCACAAAATATGCTTTGCTTTTTTAAAAAGCCAGCTTAAAGAAGAACTATTTACTTTTTTTATGACAAAGCACCCCTTTCATTTTTCTGCAAATCTGCATTATTAGGTGAAGAATTTTAGTAGCACCATGCCTCACAGGAAATATAAAGAGCCAAAGGCGTGAATAAACTTTATACCACAAAGCATCTGCACTGTATGTTTTACCCGAGCGTATAAAGGCTTTCATGGTAGCTATTACTCTGTCTTTTTCAACCGCATATTCTTTTTTTGTTTCGTTATCGCCGGCAATGGTTAATAGATTGCCTTTTACTTTTATTACACGGTGAAATATATATTCTCCCGTTTTTCTTTCAAACAAAACAACATCATATTTTTTTATGTTTTCAGAAAACGAAAGAATAACATCGTCGCTTCCGCCCCTCAGTAGTGGATACATGCTAAAGCCGGTAACAGTTAGGCGAACATCTTTCCCGTTTTTAATAGCCTCTTTTATATATGGTGCAATTTCGTTTATGCTAGGTTTAAAAGATTTTATAATCATTGATTACTCCAGAATATTTTTCTCTTCTAATATTTTCACAATTTCTTTTATATCAGCAAGGGCATCTTCTTTTGTTACTCCCTCGTATTCCGAAAGAAGCTTTTCGCAAAGTTCTTCTTCGCTTGCACCCTCGGAAAGACAGTTCCACAAAAACGCCGCTGTTTCATTAAGGGTTATCATTGTACTGAAATCAACAAGGTTCTGACCTACGGGAACAACAACAAAGCTCCCTGCAATTTCTCTTAAAATAAAACCGTCTTTAATTTTCATA
>JAGBXL010000167.1 GCA_017629325.1 Clostridia bacterium
TGGTCAGGTTGTCACAGACATAGGGATGCATATAGATGAAGAAACTGCAGTTGTAACTCTTTCGGGGGAAAGGATAAACTATTCAAGATTTACCTACCTTATGTTAAATAAGCCATCAGGGTATATTAGTGCCACCTTTGATAAAAAAATTCCCGTTGTAACAGACCTTGTCCCTGCGGAATTTTCTCATCTTGACCTGTTCCCCATTGGCAGACTTGATATAGACACAGTGGGGCTACTTGTTTTAACAAACGACGGTGATACTGCACATAAGCTTTTAACCCCAAAATCCCATGTTCCCAAAACATACTATGTGGAAAGTGAAAAGCCTCTCACTCAAGATGGCAAAAAGCTCTTCGAAAACGGGGTTGATCTGGGAGATTTCACCACTATTCCTGCAAAGGTGGAGATACTGGGCGAAAAAAAGGCTCATCTCACCATTTTTGAAGGCAAATATCATCAGGTAAAGAGAATGTATGAGGCTGTGGATAACAAGGTCACCTATTTAAAAAGAATTAAAATGGGAGAACTTATTTTAGATAAAAGCCTTGAAGAAGGGCAAATGAGGCTTATGACGGATGAAGAGATAAAAGAATTAATCGGAGGATAAAATGGATATTATTAAAGTATTAGCCAAAGAACTTGAACTAAAAGAAACTCAGGTTCAAAACACAGTAAATTTAATTGACGATGGAAACACCATCCCCTTTATTGCCCGTTACAGAAAGGAAGTAACAGGCGCTCTTGACGATGAGGTTTTAAGAAAGCTCTATGACAGACTTTGTTATCTTCGTTCCTTAGACGAAAGAAGAGAAGAAATTATCCACCTTATTGAAGAACAGGGCAAAATGACGGATGAATTGATGGCTCAAATTCAGGAGGCTGAAATTCTTCAGGAACTTGAAGACATCTACCGCCCCTATCGCCCAAAAAGAAGAACAAAAGCTACCATTGCCAAGGAAAAAGGGCTTGAACCTCTGGCTATGCTCATTTATATGCAGCAGGAAAAAAGCGGCAACCCCTATGACTTTGCAAAGGAATACATAAATGAAGAATTAGGCGTTGCAAATGAAGAAGAAGCCATAGAGGGTGCAATGGATATTATTGCAGAAATGGTTTCCGATGATGCCGACTACCGCAAGGAAATAAGAGCTCTCACCTTTAAAATGGGCATACTAAAATCAAAGGCTTCCACCGAAGAGGACAGCGTTTACGCAATGTATTATGATTTCGGTGAGAGCGTTTCTAAGATTGCTTCTCACAGAGTTCTTGCAGTCAATAGAGGCGAAAATGAAAAGATTTTGTCTGTGTCAATAGAAATTGACGAAGAATTAATACTCAACTATCTTTATGGAGAAATCGTAAGAGACTCAATCTTTTCTGAAATAGTTAAAAACGCTGTTGCAGATAGCTATAAAAGACTTATCAAACCTTCTATCGAAAGAGAAATAAGAAATTCTCTCACAGAAGATGCAGGCGAGCAGGCAATAGGGCTTTTCTCAAAAAATCTCTATCAGCTTTTAATGCAGCCTCCAATGAGGGGAAAAACAGTTCTTGGTCTTGACCCCGGCTACAGGACAGGCTGTAAGCTTGCAGTTGTTGATGAAACAGGAAAGGTTTGCGACACAGGTGTTGTTTTTTGCACCTTAGAGCACCACGACAAAGAAAAAAGTGCCAATCTTATAAA
>JAGBXL010000168.1 GCA_017629325.1 Clostridia bacterium
AATAACTATTTTGTAGCCCTCACTATGATGATTATAAACTATTTCGTGAATTCTTTTAACAAATGGGCAGGTTAAATCTATATAGGGTACAGCGCTTTTTTCTGCCTCATCAATAAGCGATTTAGGAACACCGTGTGTTCTTATTGCAAGGGTATAGCCATTTGGTACATCTGAAAGCCCCGCCGCAACATCTATTCCTTTTTTTCTTAAAGAATCAACAACACTATTATTATGAATTATAGGACCCAAAGTCATAATTTTATCATTTGAATCTTTTTTTTCGAGAGTGCTTACTGCACGGGCAACTCCAAAACAGAAGCCTGCAGTTTTGGCAAGTTTTATTTCCATTTTATGCCAGATCCTTTATTCTTTGATATATTTCTTTGGAGAATACCTCTGCCATTTCGGCATTTACCTTTTCACCCTCGGGCGGAGCAAAAACTTCACACTTACCTATATTTAAAACAACCTTTGAAAATGGCTTGAAGCTTGCAGAAATATGTACGGGAATAACGGGAGCTTTTGTTTTGCCGGCAATTAAACCAACGCCTGATTTTACCTCGCCCTCGCCTTTTACCTTTTCTCTTTGACCTGTTGGGAAAATACCCAGCATTTCGCCGCCGTTTACGGTTTTAAATGAAAGCTTTATTGCTGTTAAATCGGAGCCTGTTCTCTTTACGGGAATTGCACCTAATTTTTTTAATATCCAGCCCACAAAAAACACTTTAAAAAGTTCTTCTTTAGACATAAAATAAATATGCCTTTTAATAAAAGCCTGAAGTAGCACAGGATCCCAGTTGCTTATATGGTTGGCACAAAGAATTGCGCTGCCTGTCTTTGGGATATTCTCAAGTCCTTTTACTTCTATTCTGAATATAATTTTCATAAACCCTGCAACAACACTACATAAAAAATTAAACATTATTTAATCTCCGTTTTTATTATATCGAGAATCAGTTCAACAGATTCTTCAAAGTTTTTATCTGATGTATCGGCAAGGTGAGCATCATCTGCTTTTTTTAAGGGTGCTATTTTGCGCTCACTATCCTGTTTATCACGGTATTTCATTTCGGCAAGAACCTCACTAAATGTGGTTTCTATGCCTTTTTCTTTTAATTCTTTTAATCTACGCTCGGCTCTCACCTCGGCAGATGCTGTTAAGAATATTTTTACTTTTGCATCGGGAAGAACATGAGTGCCAATGTCTCTGCCGTCCATAATGCAGTTATTTTGCTTTGCCAAAGAGCGTTCTAAATTAAGAAGCCATGTTCTTATAAAATCGATAACAGCAATATCGGAAGCAGCTTTGGAAACTTCGGGAGTGCGGATTTTATCGGTTATATCGCAGCCGTCAAGTATCATGTGCTGAGAGCCATCTATACGCTCTATTGTGAGATGGGTTTGTGAAAGCATCTCCCGAAGGCGTGAGTGTTCATTTGGGATATCTATTCCAAGTGTTAATGCCTTATAGGCAAGAGAACGAAACATTGCACCGGTATCAATATATAAAAAGCCTAATCTTTCGGAAACCTTTTTTGCTATTGAGCTTTTACCTGCACCCGAGGGGCCGTCAATTGCAATATTTATCATTTGACACATCTTCCTTTTTAAAAATAAAATCAAAATATATTATACATTAAAACACAAAATTACACAATAGTTTTTTGAGTTTTTTAAGCAAAAAATTAAGATTTTATGAATTTATTCCTGCAAGATATGCAGTGGAAAAAGCTATTTGCAAATTAAAGCCGCCGGTGTAGGCATCTACATCTATTACCTCACCTGCAAAAAAGAGACCGGGAACCAGTTTTGATTCCATGGTGGAGGAATCTATTTCTTTTACATTTATTCCGCCCGATGTGATGATAGCTTCGGAGATAGGGCGTTTACCAATTATCGTGAATTCAAAATTCTTTAAAAGTTTTACTAAATTATGACGCTGCTCCCTTGTTATTGAATTAACCTTTTGCCTTTCGTCTATGCCAGAAAGCTTAACTATAAGGGGTATGAGCTTTTTGGGAAGAAGGGCATCGAGAGAATTTATAAAATCTTTATTTTTTTCAAGTTCAAAATCTCTTAAAATGCGGCTATCGAGTGTTTTAAAATCGAGAGCAGGTTTTAAATCTATTGATATTTTATATTCACCATTATCTCTTATATGAGATGATGAGCTTAAAATAACAGGACCCGAAATACCAAAGTGAGTAAAGAGCATTTCGCCAAAATCGGAATATATTTCTTTATTATTCTTACTAAGCTTAACCGCTATGTTTTTTAGGGAAAGCCCCATTATATCGGCAACATATTTTTCTTTTGTTACAAGAGGAACCAGCGATGCTTTGGGCTCTGCTATGGTGTGGCCAAAGCCTTTTGCAAATTTATATCCGTCGCCTGTTGAACCTGTTAAGGGATAGCTTACTCCACCTGTGGCAATTATAACAGACCTTGCCATAACGGTTTGTTTTCCTAATTTTATTACAAAGTTTTCGTTTTCTTTTGTAATCTTTTTAACTTCATCAAAAATAATATGGGTGCCACTTTCTTCTGTGAGCTTTTGAAGAGTGTTTCTCACATCAGAGGCTTTATCGCTTTGAGGAAAAACCCTTCCTCCCCTTTCGGTTTTGAGCTTAAGTCCCGCATTTTCAAGCATATTCATAAGGTCGGTATTTGTAAAAGAATAAAATGCACTGTAAAGAAAATTGGCATTTACTGCAGTATTTGCTATAAAATCTTCTGTGGGTGCAGAATTTGTTACATTGCATCTGCCTTTACCAGTTATGAGAATTTTTTTGCCAAGTTGCGTGTTTTTTTCTATTAAACAAACCTTTTTGCCTGATTTTGAGGCAATATACGATGCCATAAGACCTGCAGCACCACCGCCTACTACGGCTACCTGATATTCCATATATCTTTTCCTTTCGGGATTATATACTTAAAGTATTATTCTGTTTCGGGTATAGGTTTTTCATATACCTGGTATTCGTCCCAGATGTTTTCCAGAGCTGTGAATTTTTTTGCAACTTCTTCTTCGTTTCGCATTACAAGGGCAACAATAATTGCATTTATGATGGAAAGCGGTGCAACAAGAGAATCAACAAAGTTAGACATATCCGACGAAGCAATTATCTTATGGTCGGCATAAGGATAGATGGGAGAAAGCTCACTATCGGTTATGGCAATTACCTTTGAGCCTTTATCGTGGGCATATTTAACCGCACTGAGTGTTCTGCGGGAATAACGAGGATAGCTTATAGCTATGATGCAGTCTTCTTTACCGGCATCAAAAATCTGCTCAAAGGTTTCACTTGCAGAGTTGGTAGTTATAAGCTTTGTATCATACGATAAAAGGCTTAAATAAAAGCCCAGAAAATTGGCAATTGAAAAACAAGTTCTTGCACCTAGTATGTATATTCGTTTTGAATTTGCTACGGTGTTTATCGCAGAGGTAAAATCGGATACACTCACACTATCTAAAGTTTGACGGAGTTTTTCGATATCGGAAAGGATAACTGTTGAGAGTATGTCTTTTTCTGCAAATTTTGAGGAGGTTATTTCCATTCGCTGAACAGCGGTTAATTTATTTTTTATTATTTCCCTTAAAACATACTGAAATTCAGGATAACCCTCAAAGCCCATAATAGATGCAAATCTCACAACTGTTGATTCGCTTACCTCTACCCTTTCGCCAAGTTTTGCAGCAGTCATAAAAGCAGCTTTATCATAGTGTTCACAAATAAAATCGGCAATTTTTTTATGGCTTTTACTCATTGAAGCACGCTTTGTTTTTATTGCGGAAATAATATTATTTTTATTATGCATAGTTTTTTCTCCTTCGCAGGATTTAATGATAGTTCAAACCCCCATCGCAAATGCGGTGGGGGTTGGTACATAATCGAAAATATATATTTTTAATTTATATAACGGATTACTGAGCCTTAACTACGTTAGCAGCCTGAGGACCTTTAGCACCGTCAATAACTTCGAATTCTACACTTTCGCCTTCCTGGAGGGATTTGTAACCTTCCATATTGATTGCTGAAAAATGAACGAAAACGTCTGTGCCGTCTTCACATTCAATAAAGCCGTAACCTTTTTCAGCGTTGAACCATTTTACTGTACCTTTTTGCATTATTGTGCCTCCTAAAAAACTGAGCATTTTTGCTCTTGTTACTTACTAGACTTAACTTTTAAGCCTGTTAAGAGTATGTTATCACAAATAGAATATATTGTCAACAAAAAATTCTTTTCTCTAGCCTTCTTTTTTTACAACAAAAAATATTCTTTCGCTATTTTGCACGGGGTCTGAAAACTTAAGGTCATCATACACAGCTTCCAAAGAAAGTCCTGATTTTTCTATTGTTTCAAGCATTTCTTTAAAGGTGTGGCATCTTTGAGTGTGCTCTTCGGTAAAGCGGGAATAGCTTTCGTCTTTTTTAACAAAAAAATCAATTAAAAAGTCGCAGTATTCACCATCAAAATAGTTTTGCCATACATAAAACACATTGTTTTCATCGTGCACAAAGGTATTGTGGGATAAAACCTGCTCATATTTATAGGGCGTGTTTATATCGAAAACAAATATTCCGCCGGGGTTTAAATAGTTTTTAACAAGAGAAAACACTCTTGAAAGTTCATCTAAAGATGTTATGTAATTTAAACTATCGAGCATACTCAAAAAAACATCAACCGTGCCATAAAGTTCAAAAGAAGTCATATCCTGATTTAAATAAAGTATTTTTTCGCTGCCCTCTTTTTTTATTGCCTCTGAAAGCATCATATCTGAAGAATCAATGCCTATCATATCGTAGCCCCTTTTAGATAAAAGAGAACATACTGTTCCTGTGCCGCAGCCTAAATCAGCAATCAGGGAAGGCTTATTGCCAAGGTGTTTTTCAAAGATTTGCTCAAGATAATTACAGCGTTTTTCATATTCAACATCATCGGTAAGCATATCATATACAGAAGCGAAATTACCATAGCTTGTGTGTTCAGTCATAGCTCTTCCTCCAGCCTTATAGTTTTGTTAGCTTTGCAAAAGAAGCCATAAGTGAGCGGGTGCCCACATTTTCAAATGAAATTTCGTAAAGGAAATCGCCCGACACCTCACTAACAGATAAAACAAGACCTTCGCCAAATTTTTTATGACTTACTCTGTCGCCTTTTTTAATATCATTGCCGCCTGATGCGGTTTTTAAATCAGCTCCCCGCATAGCTCCGGGAACAGAAGAAAATGAAGGTTTTGCACCTGCAGTGAAGCTAAAGGAAGGAAGCCTAGATGATTTTTGACTGTTTGAAACACTATACACTGCGTTGAAGCCCGACTGACGCTTAACCTCTATATCGAGATATTCGGGAGGAACTTCGTTTATAAAGGGGGAACGCATTCTGGCTTCGGTTTTGCCGTAGAGCGTTCTTTGTTTTGCATAAGTAAAATAAAGTTTCTTTCTTGCTCTTGTTATTCCCACATAGCAAAGACGGCGTTCTTCTTCTAATCCACCCTCTTCCATTTCACTCATAAAGCTTGGGAAGAGTCCATTTTCCATTCCGCACATAAACACTACGGGAAATTCAAGACCTTTTGCACTGTGAAGTGTCATAAGAACAACTGCATTTTGATTTTCGTCGTAATTATCAACGTCGGATACAAGAGAAATATTGTCAAGGAAACCTTCAAAACTTGGATTTTCAACTTTTTCTTCGTATTCTTTTGCCTTTGATTTGAATTCTTCAACATTTTCTATTCTTGAAAGAGCTTCATCGGGCGGACTTTCTAAAAGAAGCCTTGAAACGTAGCCGGTAGATGTTAAAAGTTCATCAATTAATTCTGTAACACTTACCTTATCTACCATATCCCTTAATTTTTGAATAAGCTCAGCAAATTCAGAAATTTTTGTGTTTGCTCTGCCAAGAATCTCAACATAGGAGCCATCGGTTATAACAGTATATATACTCTTTCCAACAGTTGAAGCATAGCTTTGAAGCTTAGAAACGGTTGAATCACCAATGCTTCTTTTGGGAACATTTATTATTCTTGTGAGGTTATGGTCGTCGTTGGGATTAAAGAGAACTCTTAAATATGCTAAAATGTCTTTTATTTCCTTGCGGTCATAGAACCTTAATCCAGCAAGTATGCGATAGGGGCAGGTGAGGTTTTCTTCAAAAGCACGGGTTTGTGCGTTTGTTCTGTAAAGTATGGCAAAATCGGAATATTTATAGCCTTCTTTTGAAACAAGCTGCTCTATTTGATTATTAACATACACAGCTTCGCTCACCTGATCGTTTAAGGCTCTTAAAACAATTTTCTCTCCGTCGCCCTCGTTTGTCCAAAGTGCTTTGGCTTTTCTCATTCGATTATTTTTAATAACGCTGTTGGCAGCAGTTAAAATATTTTGAGTGGAACGGTAGTTCTGCTCAAGCTTAACAACCTTTGCTTCGGTAAAGAATTTCTCAAAATCAAGAATATTTGAAATATCGGCACCGCGAAATTTATATATGCTCTGGTCGTCGTCGCCAACAACACAAAGGTTGCGGTGGTTTCTTGCAAGCATTTCTACGAGTTTATACTGGCAGGAGTTGGTGTCTTGATATTCGTCAACCAAAATGTATTTAAATTTATTCTGATAGTATTCTAAAACATCGGGGCAGGTTTTGAAAAGAAGAACAGTTTTTAAAATAAGGTCGTCAAAATCAAGAGCGTTATTTCTTTTGAGCCTTATTTCATATTCCTGATAAAGACGCGCAAGCTGCCTTTCGCGATAGCTTTTTTCGCTTTGTTTTGCAAATTCCTCGGGGGAAATATCTTTATTTTTGCAATCGCTTATAATAGACAGTACAGATTTAACAGGATAGTTTTCTTCGTTTAAACCACATTCTTTTATGCAATCTTTAACTATTCTTTTCTGATCATTGGAATCGTAAATATTAAAAGATGATTCATAGCCTATGGAAGATATATCTCTTCTTAATATCCTCACGCAGCATGAATGGAAAGTTCTTACCCATATATCATCGGAATTGGGCACAAGCTTTGCTATTCTTTCTTTCATTTCGGCGGCAGCTTTATTTGTGAAGGTTATGGCAAGAATCTGCCATGGTTTTGCCAGACCTTTTTCTAAAATATTTGCAACACGGCGTGTTAAAACCGTTGTTTTTCCGCTGCCAGCACCCGCAAGCACCAAAAGAGGACCTTCGGTTTGGCTTACTGCTTCTTTTTGTTTATCGTTTAAACCATGCATTATATCACTCATTGGTTTCTCCCCCGTTTTCAAGTACAATCTCATTAACATAAGCCCAGAATTCTTCAGAGCCTGTGCCCTTAACAGAAGAAAATGGGATAATAATATCGTCGCCTTTTAATTCTAAGGTTTCTATTATAAGCTTTATCGAGTCATCTCTTTGTGATGGTTTCAGCTTGTCAAATTTCGTGGCAACAACAACTGCCCTTGGGCAAACGCCTCTTATAAACGAAAGCATTAAAATATCATCGGCTGTGGGTTTATGGCGGCTATCCACAAGAAGAACTACCTGACTTAGCTGCTGGCGGGTATTAAGATAGGTTTCTATCATATTGCCCCATCTTTTCTTTTCTTCTTTTGATACCTGAGCAAAGCCATATCCGGGAAGATCTACAAAGTGAAGAGTGTCATCTATATTATAAAAATTTATTGTTGCGGTTTTCCCTGGTTTCTGACTGACCCTTGCCAGAGACTTTCTGTTTAAAAGCTTATTTATAAGTGATGATTTTCCAACATTTGACCTACCTGCAAAGGCAAGATCGGGAAAATCTGTTTTTGGATACTGATTTGGTTTTACTGCAGAAATGCTCAGTTCAACCTTGTGAATATTCATTATAATTCCTCATTTCAACAATGCAGTTCTTACTTTTTATATAAGAGTTGTTTCAAGAACTTTAGACATATTTATTGCGGGAACAAAATTAATTTTTTCTCTTACCTCTTGGGGCACATCTTCAATATCGGGAAGATTTGCTTCGGGAATTAAAACGGTTTCTATGCCCATTCGGTAGGCAGCAAGAGATTTTTCTTTAAGACCACCTATGGCAAGAATTCTTCCAGTTATGGTTATTTCACCTGTCATGGCAACTTTTTTGCTAACCTTTCTTCCTGTGAGGGCAGATATAAGAGCTGTTGCCATTGTTATTCCGGCAGACGGTCCATCTTTTGGAACTGCACCCTCGGGAACGTGAATGTGAATATCGTATTTTTTATGAAAATCGCTTTCTATGCCATAAACAGAGGCGGCAGAGCGAATATAGCTTATGGCGGCTTTTGCAGATTCTTTCATAACATCACCAAGCTGACCTGTTAATTCTATGTTGCCGCTTCCCTCCATAAGATTAACTTCTATGGAGAGTGTGTCGCCGCCAAACATTGTCCAGGCAAGGCCTGTGGCAACTCCTATTTCGTCTTTTTTGTTAAGGGAGGTATCTTTAAAAATTTTTTTACCTAAAAAAACTTCGAGCTTTGTTTTGCCAACTGTGATTTTCTTTTTATCCTGAGATAAAATTTCGCAGGCGGATTTTCGCATAATATCGCCTACTCTGCGTTCTAATTCTCTTACGCCGGATTCTCTTGTGTAGACATTTATTATTTCTTTTATG
>JAGBXL010000169.1 GCA_017629325.1 Clostridia bacterium
TAACAAGACCGATAGCTTTAGCAGCACCTGTTGAATTAGGAACGATATTTACAGCACCTGCTCTTGCTCTTCTTAAATCACCTTTTCTGTGAGGACCGTCAAGAATCATCTGGTCGCCTGTGTAAGCGTGGATTGTTGACATGATACCACTCTGAATGGGAGCATAGTCGTTAAGAGCTTTAGCCATAGGAGCTAAGCAGTTTGTTGTGCAGGAAGCAGCAGAGATGATTGTGTCATCAGCTGTGAGAGTGTCTTCATTAACGCTGAATACGATTGTTTTGAGGTCGTTACCTGCAGGAGCAGAAATAACAACTTTTTTAGCACCGGCATTGATGTGAGCCTGGCTTTTTTCTTTAGAGCAGTAGAAGCCTGTGCACTCTAAAACAACGTCTACATCGAGAGCGCCCCAAGGACATTCGTTAGCATCTTTAATAGCGTAGATTTTAATTTCTTTGCCATCTACTGTGATAGAATCTTCACCGGCTGTAACGGTGTGTCCGTCGTATCTGCCCTGTGATGAATCATACTTGAGAAGATGAGCAAGCATTTTAGGATCTGTAAGGTCGTTGATTGCTACAACCTCATAACCTTCTGCACCAAACATCTGTCTGAATGCTAAACGGCCTATACGGCCAAAACCATTGATAGCAACTTTAACTGCCATTTTTAAATTCCTCCTTAAAGAAATAAAATTAACTTAATTTATATTTTACTATAAATTCCAAAATTATGCAAGTGATGATTGATAAAAAATTAACACAAATTTTATTATTTTACATACACATTTTTCATCACTATTGGTGAAAGGGGTTCCCCTTCCTCATTTAATTCGGCTGCTGCAATTTTATCAAAAACAGCTGAATTTTCAATTAGTTTTGCAAAAGGTGCATATTCACCTTCCAAACCGAGTTCATCGGAAAGAAGAATCATAAACTGACTACGGGCTGAATTATATTCACCTGGTAGATATGTAAAGCAAAGAGTTCCTCTTGTTAAGGGCATTTCGTTTGAATAGCCGTTTTTATAAAACTCACCTGTTACGGTTTCGCGGCATTCACCGCTTGAATGAACGGTTACATCTGACGAAACAACAGAATGACCCGAATTTATTTTTGAAAATTCCATACCGTTATAATAGCCCGATTTAACCAGTTTTAAAAAGTGTGCAACACTTTCGGGTGCGTATTCGGGATAGGTTTCAACTGTGAAGATACCATAATTTTCAACCTCAAAGCAAACCTTTGTGTGAACTGCCTCGGCAGAAGATGAAACAATTTTTTCGTTTGAGTGAATACCCTCTTTTTTATTTTCCTCATTTGATGAGCATGAAGCGGTGAACATAAGGCTGAATGTAAGGAATATTATTAAAGCTTTTTTTAAGTTTTTCATAACTTTACCTCCCTAATTACAATCATTATAATTATATCTGCTCTTTGGAAAAAAAGCAAGAAGATTTTTCATATAGAAAAGAATTCTTCGTCTGTTTCAAAACACTCGCCGCTTATATCGTATATATCCCCTGCAAAAATCCTAGCTCCGTCATCAAATATTATTTCCCGCGAGTATTCGTTTATTTTTTTAACTTTTCCCTTATGGCTTATATATTTTCCGCCTTTTTTCTTATGGTCTTTTTTAAAATAGATAAGAGTGATTTCGGGCATAAGGTTTATTTTATCTTTAATATACATAAGCTTTGAATTTAAAACCTCTATGGCATAATCGGAAAGCTCTATTTTTTCATAGGTGAGCCTGCCTGTTTCGGCAACAGCATCGCTATGACCCGACAAAGCTTCAAATGAGCCGAACTGTGCCGCACGGTCTATCATGCTCATTTTTGCCCTTTTGGGCGAAACATGATGAGGAAGGTTTATTATATCGTCGTAATAATGAACATCGGTTATTTTCACGCTTTGTGCCCTCCTATCTGTGAATTTCGGTCTTTGGCTGTTGCACCCTCTTTTAAATTCATTCCTTTTAAAACAGCATTTTTTCCATATTTTTGCTTTATTTGAAGAATTGCTTTTTGAATTTCTTTTTCTTTTTTCTGTTTTTCTTCGTCGGCTTTTATTTTTTTGGTATCGTCGAAAAAATTGAGCTGAACAAAGTTTTGTTTTGGTGCTTCATCTTCTTTTAAAAGATTATTTGCCGAAATATTTATACGCCTTGAAAGAAGATTTTTATTTATTATCCTTTCGTAAAGCTCCATGACGGTTTCCATTATTTTTTCACCCGAAGATGTGTAGTAACCGATGCTCCCCGTTCCATGAGCTTGCTTGGGAACTTTTCTGCCATAAAAATCGCTTGTTATTTCACCTTTATAGCCCGATTTTATTTCACTATTTGTTAAATTCTCTATATCGTAGCCAATGGTTAATACAATACTGTTTGTAACATAGCCTTTTGAAACTAAATCTAAGCTCAATGCTTCTGTCATTTCCCTTACTATAAGCTTTGTTTTTTCGTATTCATAAGGACAATGGAGAACCTGACCCGAGCTTATTGATTTTGCAGAGGGCTTATAGTTTCGTATGTGCTCTATTGTGCAGGGCTCCCAGCCCCATGCGTGATCAATTAAAAGCTCGGCATTTATGCCAAAAAGCTTATAGAGAAGGTCTTCGTTATAGTAATCATCTGCATCACCAAGCGAGCATTTTGCAATATCGCCCATTGTGAAAAGACCTACTGATTCTAAACGCTTGGCTGTGCCCTTCCCTATTCGCCAGAAATCTGTTATGGGTTTATGAGACCACAGATTTTTTCTAAAGCTCATTTCGTCGAGATAAGCAATACGGGCACCGTTTTCATCGGGCTCGGTTTTTTTGGCAACAATATCCATTGCCACTTTAGCCAGGAACATATTGGTGCCAATGCCGGCAGTTGCAGTTATACCCGTTGTTTCAAAAACATCTTTTATTATTTTTCGTGCCAAGTTTTCCGCAGTCATTTTATAGGCGGTAAGATACGTTGTGGCATCTATAAAAACTTCGTCTATTGAATAAACATGAATATCCTCGGGGGCAATATATTTTAGATAGACCTCATATATTTTAGTGCTGTATGCCATATAATACGCCATTCGGGGCGGGGCAACTATATAGGAAATCGAGAGGTCGCTTCTTTTTTTTAATTCATCGTCATTATAGCTTTCGGCAGTAAAAA
>JAGBXL010000170.1 GCA_017629325.1 Clostridia bacterium
AAAGCAAAGAAATATCTTCTAAAAATAATTAAAAGCAAGAAACCATTAGAGATATGTGTTTAAAAACTGCTATGAATACAAATGGGAAGATTGGAAGTAAGTAATTTCATAGGAAAGAGTGGAATATATCTTTCCCATAAGGTCGTGCTAGGTTGTTCAAACGAGCGTAAGAAAAACGGCGATAACAACGAAGGAGATGACGGCATGTTTGAGAATAAAAAAATTTGCAAAAAATGTAAAACAGGCAAGTATTTTTATGAGCTTGATCCTAAATCGGACACTTGTCCATATATCGCGTGTTGGAAACAAAATAAGTGTCCTTTTTATAAACCGCTTGATAAAACATCTAAAATTGGTTTTTTTAGAAGATTAATAAATAAGAAAAGCCCTACCCTCACAAAAAAATGAGAGATTGCATAGCAATATAATGAGCAAATGCCGGCATATTCGACGAATAAAATTCGAATATGCCGGCATTTTTATTTTAGCAATAATATTTAATTAAACCACAACAGAAACTGTGCTGCCACCCGTTTTTTCTTTTTTAACAACTATTTGTTTATCTATTCTCTCTTTAAGTTCGCCAACATGGGAAATTATTCCAACAAGGCGATTTCCATCGGCAAGAGAAGAAAGGGCTTTTATTGCCTGGGAGAGTGATTCATCATCTAAAGAGCCAAAGCCTTCGTCAACAAACATGGTATCGAGCTTAATTCCGCCGGATAGCGACTGAATTTCGTCGGACAGACCAAGAGCAAGCGAAAGAGATGCCTTAAAGGATTCACCGCCCGAAAGGGTTTTAACGCTTCTTTCGGTGCCGTTGTAGTGGTCGATTACATTTAGTTCAAGCCCCGTTTGGCTACGGTTGTTTTCAGCCTCTTTTGAGCGTTTTAATTCATACTGACCGCCCGACATTACCATAAGTCTTGTGTTGGCACGGTTTATGATTCTATCAAAATAGCTCATTTGAATATAGGTTTCGAGCATAATTTTTTCTTTGCCGCTTATGTTGCCATTTGCGGTGTTGGAAAGGGCTTTAATCCATATCCATTTTTCTTCAACTGTTTTAATTTCGTCTAGTTTTTTGAGGATATTAATAAGCGATGTTTTATTTGATATTATACGGCTGTGAATGGTTTTGATTTTAATATCAAGCATTGAAAGATTTTCTTCAAGAATTTTTTTATTCTCTTTTTCTTCATCAAGCTTAATATCATCTGTGCCCGAGAGTCTTTTTAAAATTTCTTCTTTGGCAGATTTTAATGAAGCTCTTTTTTGTTTGTTATCATTTACATTTTTTTGAATTTCTTCATAGTGTGCCTCAATTTTTTTTGCATCTTGATTTAATGAATTTATCTTATTTTGAGCCTCGAGCCTACTCTGGAAAACAAGCTTTTCTTTAAGCTCTGAAATTCTTTTTTCCAAAGACAGATTTTCGGCAGTTTTAAGCTTAAGTGCATCTGCGATTTCTGCCAAGTTTTCTTTTGAAGCTTCAAGTGTAGAATTTTTTTGGGGCAAAAGATTATCAATTTCGTTTTTGCGGTTGATTTTTATTTTTGATGCGGCTATTTTTTTATTAAGCTCATTTAAGAGGGTATTTATATCCCCTATTTTTTCTGCGATAACATCTTTAGCGTCGTTTAGCGAAATATTGCCAAAAAGATTTATGATTTCTTTTTTGGTGCTTTCTTCTTTTTGGTTTAGTGCTCCTTTAACTCTTCCGGCTTCATCTCGCGCTATATTTACTTCATTATTTGCCGAATTTAATTTTTCCTGCAAGGTATCAAGCTCTTCTTTTGTGGGCACATTTTGAGGCTTTTTGGCGGTTTTGGGGTGATTTAAAGAGCCACACACTGGGCAAGGCTTATTTAATTCCAGGGTGTCTGCCAATATTCCTGCCTGTGCTTCAAGATAGATTTTTGTTTTTTCTTTTAAATCGCTATCCAGAGAAAGAGCAAACTCATATTTTTTAGAATACAAAGAATTTGCATCTGAATATTTAATGCTTAATTCAAATGCATCATCAATGCTATTTATAAGCTCTTCAAGTTTTGTTTTTTCTTCCTCTTTATTCTTTTTATTGTTTTCAAGCCTTATTTTATCTTCGCCAATTTTTTCAAGAGACTTTAATTCTTCTGCAAGACTTCTGATTTCATCTGCTAAAAGCTTTATATTATCCTGGAGGCTAGCTATCTTTGAAGAACTATTTTCAATAAATACCCTATTTTCATTAAAGCTTTTTTGCTTCTTTGAAAGCTCATCGTAATCGGGCAAAAGTGCGTTTATCTTGGCAGCCTCAAGGCTAAGTTTTTTTGCTTTGGGAATTTCATTTAAAGCTTCTTCAAGCTTTATACTAAGTTTCTTTTCTATTTGGCTTGCCAGAATAAATTCGGCTTCGTTTTTTTCCAAATCGGATTTTGCCGTTAGGTAATCCTGCACTTTTTCAATGCGGGATTTCACCATATAGAGTTCTTTTTGAAGAGCTTCCTTTTTTTGCATGGCTATATTTTCAGCACTTTCATCATCTGCAATAAGCCCACTTAAAAGCTCTGTTATTTCTTGGCTGGAAAGGCTTCCTTCCTTTGCCTTTTTAACCTCAATTGAAGCTAAATTGTCTTCATCGCAAACAATGCCCTGTATATACTGCTCTATGCT
>JAGBXL010000171.1 GCA_017629325.1 Clostridia bacterium
CGAAGTCTTAAGTTTCAATTGATTGTTTGTTAGCTCATTAAACACTAACTTAATTTACTAGTAAAAAGCTTTCGCTTCAAACTCAATTCTCATTTTCGAGAACCTCATATACTGTTCATTTTTCAAAGATCAAATTCATTTGGCTATCAATGACGCCAACTTGTTTATAATAACACAAACGGAAGAGAATGTCAAGCACTTTTTTTAAATTTTTTAAATTTTTTTCAAATACTCGTCTCTCTCAAGAGTGCTTTATAACTATATCATTTTAAGGCTTTAAAGTCAATGTGCAAAATTGCCGATAAATAAAAAAATATGAGCTTTTATTTGGGCAAAAAACGAATTTACATGGTATATTTGCACAAATATATCATAAAAAGGCTTTATTTTGCCATTACTGAGGCTTATACTCCTTTAGCTTATGCATATTTTTTTGTAATATTCTTTTTTCAAACTTTCTTTTAAAAGAAACAAAGCTTGTTTCATCTTCGCCAACTGCAGTTACAAGAACAGAGAGCATCTTCATACGATTTCCACCAAGTATGTCGGTAAAAAGCTGGTCGCCCACCAAAGCCGCCGATTTTGCATCTGCATCAAGGTCGGCAAGCACCTTTTTTAAATATTTCTTTCTTGGCTTTAAGGCTTTATAATAATATGGCACACCAAGGTTTTTGCAAAAAGATTCAACTCTATCTTTACTATTATTGGAAACAATTGCATATTTTATTCCAATGCTTTTTAAAAACTCAAAATAAGAAAGAACATTTTGGGGCGGCTGGGGCTCTGTGTGAGCAACCAGGGTGTTATCTATATCAAATACCACTGCCTTTATTCCATATTCTTTATAAAACTTTTCATCGAGCTCATTTACATTTGCAACAAGCAAATCGGGAAGCAAACTTAAACCTTTCATTATTATACACCTCGTATTCAGTATATATAATATAGTAGAAAAAAGAAAGCGGTCATTTTCATGACCGCTTAAATTCATATTTAATTAGCTTAAATATTTTTTTGCAAGTTCGTTTACCATCTTACCGTCGGCTCTGCCTTTTATTTGAGGCATAACCGCCTGCATGATTTTGCCCATGTCCTTCATTGAAGAAGCACCGGTGGCACTAACTGCATTTTTAACAATTTCGTCTAACTCGTCATGAGATAATTGGGAAGGCAAATAGCCTGTTATTATTTCTATCTCTTTTTTAAGATCCGATATAAGATCCTCACGGCCGCTTTTTTCATAGTCGGGAAGAACATCTTTTCTCTTTTTAAGTTCTTTGGCAATTACCTCAATAACGCCTTCCTCATCAAGAGTTGTGAGTTTGTCTTTTTCAACCTGAAGAATTGCAGCTCGCATGCTTTGAACTGTGTTCTTTTTAACTGTGTCTTTTTCTTTCATGGAGAGTTTGAGATCTTCTGAAAGCTTTTCCTTTAAGGTCATCTTTAAGTACCCTCCTTAACTTATGAGTTGGGCATCGCCCACTCTTTATATAAATTTAGAATTATTTGTATGAACGCTTTCTTGCTGCTTCGGATTTCTTTTTACGTCTTACGCTGGGTTTTTCGTAGTGTTCTCTTTTTCTGATTTCAGATAAAACTCCTGCTTTCTGACATGATCTTTTAAATCTGCGAAGTGCACTGTCTAAAGATTCATTATCTTTTAATCTGATTTCTGCCATTAATGTTCCCTCCCTCCGCTTGTGCTGTCATGTTAAAAACACACAACGGGTTTAGACAAAATTACACTATAATATTATACAAGCATTAAACCTTAATGTCAAGCATTATTTTTTCTTTTTAAAAATCAACCCGGAGGCCAACCTATATTTCTGCCCGCAAGAACATGGAAATGCAGATGCCCCACGGTTTGTCCGCCATCTTTTCCGCAGTTGGTTACAACCCTGAAGCCATTTTCGGAAATACCTTTATCGGCAGCAATTTTTGCTATAACCTCAAAAATGTGGGCAACTATATGGCTGTTGTCTGCCGTGATTTGGGCAGAAGATTTAATGTGTTCTTTTGGAATAACAAGAAAATGAACAGGTGCCTGAGGGTCGATATCGTTAAATGCAAGAACTTTATCATCTTCATAAACTTTATCGCTTGGAATTTCACCCGCAACAATCTTACAGAATAAACAATCTGACATATAGATTTCCTCCTTATATGATATATAGGTGAAATGGAATAGAAAAAAATGATTCAGAATGGACAAAGCGAACTCCAAGCAAGAAAAACTCTTGCTTGGAGTGATAGCCCGAAGCTGTACAAATGTACTGCGAGCGGTGAGCTTTGTTCATAGCAAAAAGACATACTATTGAAGAAAAATATCATGAAAGAGATATTTTTCAACATATAAAGCAAAACTTAAATTTACAAACTGTTTATATTTTTGGATTGGCTTTATTGCTGTCTTTTTGCGTTCTGGACCTTTTTTACATTCCATTTTTAATTATTTAATTTGTTCTTTTAATACTTCCAGAGCCATTTCGAGAGCTTTTGTAATTCCTGAAGCATCTGCTCCGCCTGCCTGAGCACTTTCGGGCTTGCCACCGCCGGAGCCGCCAACACAGCCGGCAATTGATTTAACAAGCATACCGCAATGAGCACCTTTTGAAACAGCAGTTTTATCGGCTGCAGTAACGAGCATTACCTTGCCGCCAAATTCTGTTGCCATTACGCAAACAACACCTTCAAATTCATCTTTAAGGCTATCGTTCATTTTGCGAACTGTATTAACATCGGCACCCTTGAAGGAACCTGTTATAACCTTAACTCCATTTACATCTACCGCATTTTTCTTGATATCATCAAGACCTGAACTTGCCATTTTTGATTTCATTTGTTCAAGCTCTTTTTGAGCAGCTTTTAATTCTGCCTGAAGAGCTGTGAGTTTGGAAAGCATATCGGCAGGATTTGATTTTAAAAGTGAACTTGCTTTTGCGATTATATCTTCTTTTTCGTTTAAGCTATCGAGAACTGCTGTACTTGTTATAGCTTCGATTCTTCTTATACCTGCTGCTGCAGATGTTTCGGAAACAATTTTTACAAGACCGATGTTTGATGTGTTTCCTGTGTGAGTTCCGCCGCAGAATTCAACAGAATAATCACCCATTTTAACAACTCTTACAACATCGCCGTATTTTTCGCCAAAGAGTGCCATTGCACCAAGCTTTTTAGCTTCGTCTATGGGCATCTCACGGCATACTATTTCAAGCTTTTCAAAGATTTTATCATTAACTGTTTTTTCAACAAGGCTAATCTGCTCTTTTGTAAGTGCTTCATAGTGAGTGAAGTCGAAACGGAGTCTTTCGGAATCAACGAAAGAACCGGACTGCTGAACATGGTCGCCGAGAACTTCGCGAAGAGCTTTCTGGAGAAGGTGTGTAGCAGAGTGGTTACGCTCAATAAGGCCTCTTCTTTTTGCACAAACCTTGCATGTTACATCGTCGCCAACAGAAATAACACCTGCTTCAACTTGGGCTATGTGCATTATTTTACCGTCGGCAAGTTTTTTGGTGTCGGTAACTTTAAGGGTTGCACCCTGAGATGTGATGTAACCTGTGTCGCCAACCTGACCACCGCCCTCACCATAGAATGAGGTTTTATCTAAAATAACAACAATGCTGCCGTCTTCTTCGGATGCGGAATCCACAAATTCAGATTTAGCACCAATTGCTTTAACCTTTGCTTCACATTCCAGTGAGCCGTAGCCTACGAATTCGCCTTTTTCAAGATCCATAACCTGTTTTTTGAATTCATCTTTTTCCCAGCCGGCATCGTCCATTTCGCCTCTGCCGCTTCTTGCTCTCTCTTTTTGAGCCTGCATGCATGCTTCATATTCTTCAATATTAACATTCATGCTCTTTTCATCAAGAATTTCTAATGTTAAATCGAGAGGGAAGCCGAAGGTATCATAGAGTTTAAATGCTTTTTCACCCGAAAGCTGAACTTCGTCATTTTTAAGCATTTCCTCTATGTAGCTATTTAAAATATTAAGGCCACCGTCGATTGTTTCGTTGAAACGAACTTCTTCAAGCTCAATAACCTTTTTAATATAGGCTGCTTTTTCTGAAAGCTCGGGATATGCCGATTTATTTTCTTCTATAACTGTGTCGCAGATTTTATAGAGGAAAGGCTCGTTCATACCAAGAAGCTTGCCATGACGTGCTGCGTGTCTTAAAAGACGGCGAAGAACATAGCCTCTGCCTTCATTACTGATTTGAACACCGTCGCCTATCATAAAGGTAGTTGAACGGATATGGTCGGTGATAACACGAAGAGATACATCGTTTTTCTCATTATCGCCATATTTAGCACCTGTAAGGGAGCTGATTTTCATCATTATGTTTCTTACTGTATCAACCTCAAAGAGATTATTAACTCCCTGCATTATGCAGGCAATTCGCTCTAAGCCCATACCTGTGTCGATATTGGGGTGAGAGAGTTTATTGTAGTTACCCTGTTCGTCTTTATCAAACTGTGTGAAAACAAGGTTCCAGAATTCAACGAATCTGTCGCAATCGCAACCGATTGCACAGTCGGGCTTGCCGCAGCCACATTCAACTCCGCGGTCAAAATATATTTCTGAACAAGGACCACAAGGACCTGTGCCGATTTCCCAGAAATTATCTTCTTTACCCATTCTGACTATTCTATCGGGTGCAACGCCAACTTCTTTTGTCCAGATATCAAAGGCTTCGTCATCGTCCAGATAAATGGTAACCCAGAGTCTGTCTACGGGGAGTTCAAGAACTTTTGTTATAAATTCCCAAGCCCATGCAGTTGCTTCATGCTTGAAATAATCACCAAAAGAGAAGTTACCCAGCATCTCGAAATATGTTCCGTGGCGGGCTGTTTTACCAACTCTTTCGATATCGGGTGTTCTTATACACTTCTGGCAGGTAGTTACTCTGCGTCTGGGTGGTTCGATTTCACCTTTAAAATATGGCTTTAAGGGTGCCATACCTGCGTTTATAAGAAGTAAGCTTTTATCGTTTTCGGGAACAAGCGAAAAGCTTGGGAGTCTTAAATGACCTTTGCTCTCGAAAAACGAAAGATATTTTTCTCTTATTTCGTTTAATCCTAATTTTTCCATTTGTTAACGCTCCTTAAAGTTAGCCATTGGAGTACTATCCGAACTCGCCTCAAAGCCTTGAAAACAGGCTTTTTCTTCGTTGTCGCTTTCGCCATACCTCGTATTACCAAAAGCTTTCGCCTTGAAAAATCTCTGTTTTCAAGGCTTTGAGGTTTATAAAATTTTAGAAATAACAAATTTTATGATAGAATGAGGAAAAAACGCAGGGAATATCGAACATATTTCCGAGTATTTTGACGAAATTATATCGAAAATTTGTATTTCCAAAACGGGTCCGGATAATACCCCAATGGCTAAGCTAATTATACATATACAGATTAATAATACATCAAAACTAATCCTAAGTCAATTAAATATGTTAATTTTTGTGCAATTGGTTAATAAAACTTAAAAAATTAGTCCTTTCTTTGACAAAGAAAGGACTATTGTGCAAAAATTATTTTTCTATTGTATCGAGATACTCTTTTAGAGATGCAAGGGCTTTTCTTCTGTGGCTCACTGCGTTTTTCTCGTCGGCTGTAAGCTGGGCAAAAGTCTTTTTATATTCAGGAAAAAAGAATATTGGGTCAAAGCCGAAACCGCCATCGCCAATTTTTTTATCTGTTATAAAACCATCGCATCTTCCATAAAAGGCTCTTTGGGTGCCATCGGGTTCTATTAAAACAATGCATGAAATAAAATGAGCTGTTTTTTCTTCGGGTGCATAAGATTTCAAGTTTTCCAAAAGCTTATCCATGCCTTGATCGGGTGTTGTGCCGTCGCCTGCATAGCGGGCACTATATAAACCGGGGGCACCGTCTAAAACATCTACCTCAA
>JAGBXL010000172.1 GCA_017629325.1 Clostridia bacterium
CAAGCGAGACGATAGTGTTTGAAGATGCTCATCACGCGGTTATAACAGCAAAAAAAGGCGGTATAAAAGTTGTAGGTGTATATGATGTTTGTGCAGAAAAATTCACAGACCTAATAAAAGAAAATGCCGATATCTATGTTGAATCAATGAAAGAACTTATTTTTGAATAGGTGTAAGCACAATATATTGTAATATAAATTTAATATAAAAATTTTTTGAAAAACAGGTTAAAAACGAAAGGTTTTAAGCTGTTTTTTTCTTGTAATCCGTGCATTTTCAAGGCTTTAAGGCCATTAATCAGAAGCCAAAAAATAGTTGTTGACACGGAAGATGTTGTGTTATATAATAAAAAAGCACACAATATCTAGTATGTTTTCATCTTGGTTATAAATGTATATAAATCAGGGGAGAAAGATTATGAAAATTGTTAAAAGAAGCGGAGTTGAAGAGGTTTTTGACCGCGAAAAAATAATGCGTGCTATCGAAAAAGCAAACGAAGCCACAGAAAAAAAGAAAGAACTTTCAAAAAGACAAATTGAATACATAGTAAATGTTATTGAAGACCATTGCGCTGAAGTAAACCGCAGTCTTTCGGTAGAAGAAATTCAGGAGCTTGTTGAAACACACATCATTTTGCAGGGTGCTCCCGAAACAGCGAAAAGATACATTCGTTATCGTTTTACCCGTAACCTTGCTCGTATTGCAAATACAACCGATAACCAAATACTTAGCCTTATAGAATGTAACAATGAAGAGGTAAAACAGGAAAATTCCAATAAAAATCCAACCGTAAACAGTGTTCAGCGTGATTATATGGCAGGCGAGGTTTCAAAGGATCTGGCAAAAAGAATTCTTCTTCCGCCTGATGTTGTTGAAGCTCACGAAAAGGGAATAATTCATTTTCATGATGCCGACTATTATGCACAGCACATGCACAACTGCGACCTTGTAAACCTTGAAGATATGCTTCAAAATGGCACAGTTATAAGCGGAACAATGATTGAAAAACCCCATAGCTTTTCCACGGCCTGCAATATTGCAACACAAATTATTGCTCAGGTTGCAAGCAGCCAGTATGGCGGGCAGAGTATATCTCTTGCTCATTTGGCTCCTTTTGTTCAGATTTCAAGGGAGAAAATCCGTGAAGAAGTTCTTGATATGTTAAAACTTGCCGGTGGTAATACCGACGAAAAGGTTGTATCCGAAATTGTTGAAAAAAGACTCCGCAAGGAAATTAACCGCGGTGTTCAAACTATGCAGTATCAGGTTGTAACCCTTATGACAACAAACGGTCAGGCACCTTTTATAACTGTGTTTATGTATCTTGGTGAGGCTAAAACGGAGCAGGAGAAAAAAGACCTTGCCATTATCATAGAAGAAACTCTTCTTCAAAGATACCAGGGTGTTAAAAATGAAGCAGGTGTGTTTATAACACCTGCCTTCCCCAAGCTTATATATGTTCTTGAAGAGCAGAATATCACTCCCGATTCACCATATTATTATTTAACAGAGCTTGCTGCAAAATGTACTGCAAAGCGTTTGGTTCCCGACTATATTTCCGAAAAAATGATGCTTAAATTAAAGGTGGATTCAAACGGCAACGGCAACTGCTACACCTGCATGGGCTGCAGAAGCTTTTTAACACCTTATGTAGATGAAAATGGCAAACCCAAATATTACGGCAGATTTAATCAGGGTGTTGTAACCATAAACCTTGTAGATGTTGCTTGCTCAGCCACAACAGAAGGAAAAGATATAGAAAAATTCTGGAAGATTTTAGATGAACGCCTTGAGCTTTGCCACAAGGCACTAAAATGCCGCCATGAGCGTTTAGAGGGCACCTATTCCGATGCAGCACCTATTCTTTGGCAGCACGGAGCACTTGCCAGACTTAAAAAGGGCGAAACCATAGATAAGCTCCTTCATGGCGGATATTCCACCATATCTCTTGGCTATGCAGGCCTGTGGGAAACCGTATATCATCTTACAGGCAAAAAACTCACCGAGCCCGAGGGCGAAGCTTTTGGCTTAGAGCTTATGCAAAAATTAAACGATGCCTGCTTAAAATGGAGAGAGGAAGAAAATATCCATTATTCTCTC
>JAGBXL010000015.1 GCA_017629325.1 Clostridia bacterium
TCTGTTTCAGTCTGGTCTGATATTCCCTGATATTTATCTAAAATTTCTCCACTGCTGTATCCGTCGGACTTAACTTCTTTTTGGGCGGAGCATGCAGCTAATGAAAACAAGCATAGAAAAATTAAAGCAATAACAGATACAAATTTTATATATTTTTTCATTATATCATTCCTTTAATATTATTCTGCCAAAAGGCTATGGCCTACAGGAAAAATAATACATTCACTATTTGGATTTATTACAACCCCGTCATACTCTGCTTGTTCTGCTGCTAGCGAAGATGCAAAATCCTTATATTTTATAACTGCAACTCTGCAATTATTATTTTGTGCAAATTCCAGTGCTTCATCTTTATCTGTGTAAAGAGGAACTGCTTTCTTTTCATCTTCGGGGTTTACAAGGACCTCGAACTTAAGGCTTTCGTCTATTGGAAGAACGCTATCAGTTTCGTTTGTAAAACCCAAATCCTTGCAGCTATATGGTATGCAAAAAACAAATTCTTTTATTGCTGCCGATGCCAGAGTTTTAGCGGATTCGCTCGTCTTTTCGGCATATTCTTTTAAAATTGCAAAAAGCTCTTTCTTATCTGATGGAACGAGTTTTTCATCTGTTTTATCTTCCGGAGCTTTTTCAGGTTCTTGTGCAATTCCTTCGACTGCTTCCTCCCGAGCTATTTCTTTATTTACTGTTTCTTCGTTCTCTTCATCAAGGGGAGATAAAACATCTTGTGCATCTTCACCATCGGTGTGAACATCTTTTTTATCGGTGTTTTTCCAGAGTTCAAATTCGGGCATTTCCGAAAAAACTATTTCGCCCGAAAATTCTTTTGATGCAAGATTATTTGCCTTTGATTCTGCAGTTTCTTTAACAAAAAACGGATCTATGCCCTCTGTGATTGTGCCTGATTTAGAATAGAGGATACATTCTATCGGAACATCGCCTCTAACCTTTTTGGTTTCTCCGTCGGCATAGATGTTTATTATTTTTAAAAATTTGGGCTCAATATCTACAATAAGAAGATATCCCCTTTTTTTATTCTGGCGTGCTTCCAGCAAATATGCTTTTCGGGTGTCGGGAAAAAGCTTTTGAAGCATTTTTGTTATTACCGATACCAAATCCATTGGATAAGGCTCTACCTTATGAAATGAATATGGAAATTCTGTTTCCTCGGGATTTTTTGAAAGAAAATTTTCTATTGTGTTGCCAGTTTCTTCTTCCACAATTTCCTGTGCAGGTGTTTCGTTAATATTTTCAGGTTTTTCAATTAAATCTTTATCTTTTTTAAAAAACATCTATAAAACCTCCAAAAAAAATATGCTAAAACAAACTATATAGTTTATTTTAGCATATCTCACTTAAAAAATCAATCACAAAGCATAAAGTTGATTTATCTGTTTTTATTCTGAATAAACCTCAAGGACATCATCTGTTGAAACTGCATTTTTAATAAATTTATAGAGCATATCGTTATCGGTGTAGGTTATTTCAACAACAATTCTCACACCGTCGTCTTTTTTAGAAACAGATATAATATCGCAATTAAGTTTAGATTCAGCGATAATGTTTTGAACTATATCTATCCCTCTGCCTGTATTTTTAAGATGAATTACATATTCACTTGTTGTGCCATGCTTAAGAGCTTTGAATTCAATATGTAAAAACACCTGCAAAAACACAATTAAAAGAGTTGTTATAATACCTATAACATATAAACCTGCACCTATTGCCATACCTATTCCCGATGTTGCCCATATACCAGCTGCAGTTGTGAGACCTTTTATGGAGTTTTTGTGAACGAAAATCATTCCCGCACCTAAAAAACCTATTCCTGATACAATCTGCGATGCAATTCTTGAACCGTCGAAACGAGCATCTCCAGCTTCCATTAAATCAAAAAATCCATATTTTGAAACTATCATCATAAGGCATGAGGCAAGAGCAACAATAACATGAGTTCTTATGCCTGCTTCTTTGTTACGGTTTTTTCTTTCAAAACCAATGGCAAAACCGCAGATTACCGAAACTAAAAGTCTTAACAAATATTCTGAATATGCAACAATAATATCTGACACTTTAAAATCACCTCTTTATTAGACTATGTATAGAAAGGCTTTAGCCAACAAGACGCCAGCCGTGAATGAAAAAAAGCAACCGTGCTTTTGCACGATTGTGTAAAATTTAGATGGAATGTTTTTATATTGCTTATTTTAAAAACAAACTCGCTTAGCGAGTTTGCACCACACTTCTTCGCTATTACTTTTTAAAAATCCGGGTGCACAAAATTATTTTAGGGAAGAGTGAATAGTGAATATGTAATAAGTAAAAATCCCCGCACTACCGTACGAGGATTTTTTACAGCCCTGGAAGGACTCGAACCTCCGAAATGCCGGAATCAGAATCCGGTGCCTTACCAACTTGGCGACAGGGCTATGTGTTGTTCTCAAAGAGTACGAATGATATTTTAGCAGAAAGTTCCTATATTGTCAAGCGTTTTTTAAAAGTTTTTTAAAAAAACGGGATACTTTTTATAAAGTACCCCATTTTTAAATAATTATTTATATTATGCCTGTTTTTTTGTTGCCGCTTTAATTGCAAAAAGAACAACAATTGTAAGAAGTGCACCACAGGGAAGAAGAATCATCCAGTTCTGAACAAAGCCTGCAACTATATACATAACAAATGAAATTGCTGCAACTGTTATTGCATAAGGAAGCTGAGTTGAAACATGATTCATGTGGTTACATTGAGCACCGGCTGATGACATTATTGTTGTATCGGAAATAGGTGAGCAGTGGTCGCCACAAACAGAACCTGCAAGACAAGCTGACATACCGATTATACCAATTTCGCTTCCAACAGGGAATATTGCAAGAACTATTGGAATTAAAATACCAAATGTTCCCCATGATGTTCCTGTTGCAAAAGAAATTCCAATTGCCACAAGGAAAATAATTGCAGGAAGGAATTTCTGGAGAGCTGCAGCACCGCCAAGCATATCGGAAACAAAAGCATCGGAGCCGAGAAGACCATTAACATTTTTGAGTGATGCTGCTAAAGTGAGAATTAAAATAGCAGGAACCATTGCAATAAAGCCCTTGGGAACACATTCCATAGCGTCTTTAAAGGAAATGGTTTTTCTTAAAATAAGATATGCCATTGTAATTACAAGTGTTATAATCCCACCCCATGGAAGACCAACTGTTGCATCGGTATTACCAAATGCTTCGATAAATGAGCATCCGTCGAAAATTCCGCCAACATAAACAAGAGCAAACACACTTATTGCAATAAGAACTAGTATAGGAAGAACAAGGTCTATAACTTTGCCTTTGGGGTTTACTTCTTTTTCGTCCATAGCCTGAACTCTTTCACCACTTGTGAAAAGATCGCCGTTTGCAGCATTGAGTTCGTGGAGCTTCATTGGACCGTAGTCAAATTTCATAAGCACTAAGGCTATAATAAATACAAAAGTTAAAAGAGAATAGAAGTTATATGGAATAGCATTTATAAAGAGTGTAAGACCATCTGCACCGTCGCCTGCATATTCGGAAACAGCTGCTGCCCATGAAGAAATAGGAGCTATCATACAAACAGGTGCTGCTGTTGCATCAATTAAATAAGCAAGTTTGGCTCTTGAAATTTTATGTTTATCGGTAACAGGGCACATTACAGAACCAACTGTTAAACAGTTAAAGTAGTCATCAATGAAAATGAGCACACCCAAGATAAATGTGGAAATTGATGCACCGATTTTTGATTTGATATTTTTTTCTGCCCATCTGCCAAATGCCGCACTGCCGCCTGCTTTATTTACAAGAGCAACCATTATTCCGAGAATTACAAGGAATACAAATATTCCGGCTGTGTCGGACACTGCCTGAATAAGACCGCTGCCAACAATATTATCAACGGCTGCAACAGGTTTAAAGTTAGCCGCGAAAAGTCCGCCGACAGTTACACCAATAAAGAGCGAGCTATATACTTCCTTTGTGATAAGAGCAAGAGCAATTGCAATTACCGGAGGAAGAAGAGACACAAATGTTGCATAATAATTGTTATCGGCAGGAACCTGACCTTCACCGCCACAATCTGCACAGGCTATCATTTCGCCCGCACCGCCTTCACCTTTGCAGGCTGCACAGTCTTCGCCCACGCCTTCGCAGTCGAGACATACCATTTCAATTCTTTCACCTGCACCACCGCATGCCGTGCAGTCAACAGTAGCAGTTGTTTTAACAGCAAACGCCGCTACGGCAACTATAACAAGCACAACTAAAATGGCAAAGATGTTTACCAGTTTTTTACTTTTCATTAGTAAAACCTCCTTAGTTTTATTTTGTTTTAGGAAAACAAAAAAACCGCCGCAGAAAGCCTGCGACGGTTTAAATTTATAGCTTTATAACCACCGATAGCTCTCCACATTAAGTGACAGTACATAACATATTATGCCATATACCAACCTGCACATCTCAAAACAGAATATGCAGATTTCGGCGGTAAATCCTTTTGCGAGAGCTGTTTTGAGCTTTGATCCCGCTACTTTTATGTACCGCAACCTCTACCATAATTTGAGTATAACCTATTTTAACAGATAAGTCAATAATAAATTACAACAAAAAAGCGGCTCCATTAGGAAACCGCTTTTTGAAATCAATTATTAGTCGATAACATAAATACCAACAACTTTATTGTTCATTACAATTACAAGAGCTTTTGTTGCAAGTGAAGGTTCGGTAGCTTTGAAATCAGCATATTTCACAAGTGCACTTACAGATAATGGTGAGAATCTTGAACCTGTACCATCAGTTTTCCATTCATATACTGGAATATCTGTTTTTGAACGGCTTAATATGATGCGTTTTTCTTCATCAAGAGCTGAATTTGCATAAAGTTCAGGAATAATTGATATACTTGTTCCTCCATCTTCAACTTCTTCAATGGTACCAACTATTGCCTGGAAATAGTTTGTTATATTATCTCCGCTTAAACCAATGTGGTTAGGATTGCCGCCGATAACTGTACCTATAGGCGATGCAGATGCAAGAACGCCCTGTGAATATACCTTCTGTATATCAACAACAACTCCATCTTCAGTTACAAATTTGACTATATCACCGGGCTGAATTGATTCAAATTTTGAAATCACTTCAGCTTCATCACTTGAATAAGCTACTTTTGCTTCGTCAGTTGTTGCAATGTTTCTGTATGTTACCTTCTTAACAATGTCGTCGCCATTCATGTAGTCAGTTACGCTATCTATAAGATATACAGGAGTTGATGCACCGATTCTTGCTCCGACAACCGAAGTGCTAGTAAGATGACAAAGAACAACTTTTGCAGAAGAACCTTCCATTTCATAAGGAACTACAGAATATGGAGAGCCATCATTAAAATATGTTGCTGATTTTTTGGAGTATTTATCGATTTTGGTAATATCTTCGGGTACTACAAATACAACTGTTGCTTTTGAACCTGATGTTGTCATACCAAATTTTGTTGCACTGCCTGATTTAAATGCAGGACCACTCGTTGTATATTTAAGTGTCTCTTGTGCACTTGCAGCTGTTAATACTTCAATAGATGTGAATAAATTACCGGAAGTTCTGTATTTGACAGGCTGAATAATGTAGTTGCCATCACTAATTAAAGCTGATGCTTTAAGGCTTTCAATTGCCTGATCACTGTTCATGGATACACCATTTACTTTAATTGTGCTTTTCATCTGATGTTCAAGGAATTTACTGCCTGTTGTCATTATTCCTAAAGATGCAACACTATCCATTGAACCACCGTCTGCATAAGCAATAAGGAGGCCATAAGGATCAGCTGTTTCATTTTTTTCGGAATATACTATTCTGCCAAGGTAATCGAAATAAATTTTTACATTGTCGCCATTTGTAAAGCCTGCTTCGGGGCAGTTATTTGCAAGAAGTGTTCTGTAATAAGGTGAGAGTTCGTAGCTTTGTGAACCGATTACAATTGTTTCATAGTCGGACGAGAGCTCAGTTACATCGCCTGTTGCATAAGCACTTGAAACCATAACATTTGTTCCTTCGGTTGTGCCATAGGGAACTGCAACACTTACAACTGTTTTACTTACAATTGCACCAATTGTTGAAGAAGTTGGTGTTGCACCCTTTGCACTTACCTTTTTGACGCTTGAAACATCTTCTTCGGCAATTGCAAGAGCCTGAAGTCCGGTGTAGGCTGCGTTTTTATCATAAATTGTTGTAACACCGTCTGCAACGGAAGGTGATGTATATACAAGATATGTTTTATAGCTTTCAACAATTACAAGTTCAGCTGTTTTTTCATTGCTGTCATTACTGAATAAAGTTATTGAACCTGTTTCAACATCAAAATAGCTTGCAACATTAAAGCCTGCACCAATATCTGCGGGGTTAACAGGAACACCGTTATATATTACATAAGGTCTGGAACCATAGGTAACTCTTGTTACATCGCCTTGTGCCTCGGCTCTTTCATTTTCAAAATATTCAATATAATTTGATGTGATATTTGCAATCTGCCATGGTTCAATAGTAACAGATGAGTTGTAACCGTTGAGTCTGGTGATTTTGGTTATTTCCTGCTTGCCGGCAGAGCCTGAGTAAGAATACTGAACTCTGTAACCAATGTAGGATTTAACTGTATCCATATCAAGTTTGCTGCCAAGAGAAAATATCTCATTGTCTATCTGAACTTTATTTCTGCCAACTGCTGTTGCATCAAGGCTGTAATCTGTTACACCCATAACAACACCTTCGGCTGATTTAGCATTGTCTTTTGAATCACCAAAAGAACTGCCGTCGCCTGTTGCAGTTGAATAGATGGGATTACCAAGAGCATCAACACCTGTCTGTGTGAGAACAGGGCAATCAAGCATATTATAGATAAGGTGAGCCACAATACCTCTGTTTGCAGGTGCATCGCCAACTGCTGCTGCATTTTTGGTGAGACCAATCTGATTTGCAATGTTTAAATAGCCCTGATACCAGGGTGTGAGGGTTGTATCTGCAACGGGGCCGTAGCCGAGTGTGCAAACAATCATTTTAATTGCTTCGCCATAGGTTACGGGGTTACCGGGCTGGAATGTGCCGTCGGTATAACCATTGATAGCTTTTGTAGATACTGCGTAGGATATGTAGGGAACAGCCCAGCCGTGAGCGGCATTCATATCTGCAATATCGGGGAAGTTAGTTGTTGTTGCAGAGAAAGCATATCCTGTGGGAGCACTGGATACTGCAAGAAGCTTTGAAAACTCTGCACGGGTTATGGTGTTTTCAGGCTTGAATGTGCCGTCTTCATAACCATTTATTATGCCCTGGTCAACTAAAGCTGTGATTGCTTCATAGTGTGCATATTCCTCTGCTACATCAGAAAAGTTAGCTGCGGGAGCTACCATATACATTGAGGTGAAAGCAAACACAAAGATGAGGAGCATTGAAGTTATACGTTTTGTAAATTTCATTTTTATTACCTCCTTGGTATGTCTTTAAAATTACAGACACTAATGTATGTTAATTGTATCATTTATACAGGCGATAGTCAACAACAAAAAACACTTGAAAAATAAATGTAATATACAATAAATGGAGTAAAAACCTGATTTTAGGGTTTACTCCATTTTTAGAACTACACTATTTTGTTTAAGACTTTTCTGAACATCTATAATACGCTGATTTTCGCTACCGCGGAATTTTAGCATTATGTTTTTCTTTTCTTCTATAAATCTGCCGTCAACAAGAACATCTATGAGCTTTAAGATTTCATCTGTTACCTCGCAGTGTGCCCTGCCTTTCTTTATTTCGGTGTCGAAAAGGTAACCTGAATAGCACCATATATTTTTTTGAGGGAAGATTTTTTTTACTCTTTTAAGAAAGGGATGCAGGGAAAGCTGATTTATAGGTTCCATAGGTTCGCCGCCAAGAAGGGTTAGTCCTTCTATATAGTCGGGCTTTAGAAGCTCCAGTATTTTATCTTCAGTTTCTTTGGTAAAGGGAGTTCCATAGTTAAAGTCCCATGTTTCACTATTAAAACAGCCCTTGCAATGATGGGTGCAACCTGACACGAAGAGTGTTACTCTCACTCCCGTGCCATTTGCAATATCATTTGGGTTTATTCTACCGTAGTTCATTACAGATGAAGTACCCTTTCTTTAATTTCCTGCGTTCTGCCCTGATTCCAGAACTGACTGCCAATATAGCCGCAAGTTCTTCTTGCAACATTCATTGTTGCCTGGTCGGTGTTGCCGCAGTTTGGGCATTTCCATATAAGCTTACCGTCGGAATCGTCTTCAACAACAATTTCACCATCGAATCCGCATTTTTGGCAATAATCGCTCTTTGTGTTTAATTCGGCATACATAATGTTATCATAGATAAAACGCATAACAGAAAGAACAGCTTCTATATTGTTTTGCATATTGGGAACTTCAACATAGCTTATTGCTCCACCGGGTGAAAGAGCCTGGAATTTTGATTCTAAGGAAAGCTTTGAGAAAGCGTCTATTTCTTCTGTTACATGAACATGGTAGGAATTTGTGATGTAGTTTTTATCTGTAACACCTTTGATTTTGCCAAATCTCTGCTGAAGACACTTTGCAAATTTATAGGTTGTTGATTCAAGGGGTGTGCCATAGAGAGAATAATGGATATTTTCTTCCTCTCTCCATTTTAAGCAGGCATCGTTTAATTTTTGCATAAGCTGCAGTCCAAAAGCTTCGCCCTCGGGCTCGGTGAGTTTTTTGCCTGTTAAATGATATACTGTTTCCCACAGGCCTGCATAGCCAAGGGATATGGTGGAATATCCGCCATGAAGAAGCTTATCTATTGTTTCGCCTTTTTCAAGACGGGCAAGTGCTCCGTGCTGCCAAAGAATAGGTGCTGCATCGGAATAGGTGCCCTCTAAA
>JAGBXL010000173.1 GCA_017629325.1 Clostridia bacterium
CCCTGGCTTATATGCGGTCTTATAAACAGTGTTGTTTTAACATATCGTGTAACACCTCTTGGAGCAATTGATTTTCAGGTTGTTAAATTAAGCCTTATATTTATGTATTTAACAAAAGGGCAGAGAGTTCTTTTATATGTGGCAATAGGAGTTTTTGTTGTTGCAGTTGTTGCAATATGGATTCTTGGTCCAAAAATCAGCGGTAAGCTTCACTATGGAAAAAATATTGCAGCAATAGCAGGTGTAATAGCATCAAGCCTTATTGCAACAGGTTTTGCTCATCAGGTTAATGCAGTAACAAAAGATTTTGGTAACTTGGCAGGTGCATACAGAGACTATGGCTTTGTTTACTGTTTTTCCAGCAGTATGCTTGATACCGGCATAGATAAACCCGGTGAATATGGCATAGATAAAACCGATGAAATTCTCTCTCTTTTGCCTGAGACCAATATTTTAGATGAAAAGAAAAAGAAACCCGATGTTGTTTTAATTCAGCTTGAATCTTTTCTTGACCCTCTAACCATTAAGGATATGACATTTTCCGAAGAACCCACACCCGTTCACCGAGCTTTAATGGAAAAGTATTCCTACGGTAAGCTTTCTGTTCCTTCTCTTGGTGGTGGTACGGCGAACACGGAATTTGAGGTGCTCACAGGAATAAATATGAAAAATTTCGGTCCTGGTGAATATCCTTATAAAACCATTATGCTTGAAGAAACCTGTGAGTCTATTGCATATAATCTTAAAGAAAATGGCTATACAGCCCATGCAATTCATAATCACACAGGTAACTTTTACGACAGAGACAAGGTTTATCCAAGAATGGGCTTTGACAGCTTTCAGTCTAAAGAATATATGTATGGCTTTGAAACCACCTACTATGGTTGGTGCAAGGATAAGGTTTTAACCGATGAAATAATGACGGCACTTAGTTATACTGACGAAGAAAATGGTGTAACCAAAGATAAGCCCCGTTTTGTATGGACAGTATCTGTTCAGGGGCACGGTGCGTATCCATCGGAACATATAGAGGGAATTGAAAATAAAATTAAAATAGAATCTCAAAGATTTACACCTGAAGAAATCTGTGCTATTGAATACTATATAAATCAGCTTCACGAAATGGATGCGTTTTTGGGCGAATTAATAGAAAAACTTAAAGCACGCAGACGCCCCACACTTCTTATAGCTTATGGGGATCACCTCCCTGCAATAGGAATAGAATCAGATGATTTGTTAACCGGCGATGATTATAAAACACAATATGTAACCTGGAATAATTTCGGGCTTGAAAAAATAGATAAAGACCTTCGCACGTATGAGCTTTCAGGTGAGATTATGAGAGTACTTGGCTATAATAATGGTAATCTTACAAAGCTTCACCAATTAAAAATTAGCGGTGAAAGCGGATTGTCGGAAGAAACATATCAAAAGTATATAAGCTATTTGGCTTATGATATGCTCTATGGTGCAAATTCGCAGTTTGGCGGCGTAAAACCTTATTTGAAAACAAATATGAAAATGGGAACTCTGCCGATAACAATCAGCACTCTTCGTTATGACGGTACAATACTCTGCGTTGAAGGTGAAGGCTTTACCGAAAAGAGTAAGGTATTTATAAATGGTAAGAAATATTCAACAGTTATGGTAAGTGAAAATGAAATTACCGTAAAACGAGTGAATCTTGCAGAAGGCGATGAAATTAAAGTTGGACAAGCATCAAGTAAACGAGAGGTGCTTGGATATTCAGAACCTGTAAGATATTCCGAATCACTTCATATTGTTCCGCCGATTATATTGCCAGAGGAAGTACCGCCTCTTATGCCGGCAGCATAATAAATAATTAATAAAAGGAGATGTAAAAATAATCCAGACCGCAAAAGGCAGGGATAAAGGCAAATAAAAGCATTTATGATGTGATAAACGATGAAAATTTTATATATGAGGAAAATATTGTATTATTACAATATTTTCCTCATATTTTATGCCTTTTGCTATGAACAAAGTTCACCACTCGCAGTACCTTTGTACA
>JAGBXL010000174.1 GCA_017629325.1 Clostridia bacterium
GGCAATGGGAACGACACCTTAAAGCTTTGCAAAAAGGTGGGCAAAACGGGCAAGGTTTTCGCCTTCGACATTCAGGATAAAGCCATAGAAGAAACCAAAAAACTCGTCTTTGAAAACGGATTTACTAATGCCCAAATTATTAAAGACAGCCATGAGTTTATGGATAAATATGTGCACGAAAAGGTGAGGGCGGTTATATTCAATCTCGGCTACTTGCCAGGCGGCGACCACAAATTGCAGACAAAAGGCGAAACAACCATTGAAGCCATTAAAAAAGCTCTTGATTTAATTTGCGATGACGGGTTTATTGCCATTATGATTTACCACGGCAAAAATTCGGGAACGGAAGAAAAACTTATGCTCACAGATTTTTTAAAAACAATAGACCATAAAAAATACACAGTTACCCTCCACGATTTTTTCAACCGACCAAATAATCCGCCAATAACTGCAGTTATAACAAAAGCAGGCTGAGCCTGCACATGAGAGCGAGCCGAAACACATTAACATTCGTTCCCGCGAATAAACAATAGCGTAAATTCATGAATATTAACACAATTAGTTGAAATTACTGTCTTTATGTGATAAAATACATTCTATACATTCCAAAGGAGAAGGCTTATTATGAGAATGAGAAAAAAGAAACATCAAACAGAGCGTCTTGCAAACTGTTCTGATATTTTTATTGATGATATAACAAAATACCAAACCAACATAAAGGCTGTTTTTAATGAGGACAAACCGCTTTATATGGAAATAGGCTGCGGCAAGGGTGCTTTTATTTTAGAAACCGCAAAAAGAAACCCCGATGTTAATTTTATTGCAGTTGAAAAAAATTTAAATGTTCTTGTTTTGGCTGCCGAAAAAATTAAAAATGAAGGCCTTACAAATGTTAAATTTTTAGCTGGCGATGCAGGCGTTTTAAGAGATTTTGAAACCCAAACAAAGTGCGACAGAATCTACATAAACTTTTGCGACCCATGGCCAAAAAACGGATATCGCAAACGCCGCCTTACCCATGAATACCACCTTGCAATATGGGAAAAACTATTAAAAGAAAACGGCGAAATTCATTTTAAAACCGACAACAAGGGTCTTTTTGAATTTTCACTCAATTCTTTTTCAGACTACGATATGAAACTTAAAAATATCACCTTAGATTTGCATAATTCCTCATTTGAAGGAAATGTTATGACAGAATACGAAAAGCTCTTTTCAGATAAAGGTCAGCCAATATATCGCTGTGAAGCCATTTATAGAACAAAATAGAACATTTTTCCTGTTGACAAAAAATTAAATTTTAATTATAATGTATTTCCTGTGATAACAAAATCACAAGAGGTTTTGTTATCACAACTATTCACTCTTACTTCTTACTTTAATATTCGGGGTCGTACAGGGTTCGACGGGGATTTTGAAGCATAAGGAGCGAGCAGCGTTGGATTACGCTTTAAAAAGTCCAAACTAAATATAAACGCTAACAATAACTTAGCATACGCTGCCTAATTAAAGGCAGCCGTTCTTACTAGGGCTACCGCACCTTAGATAAGAGCGTCATTTAGCGGTGCACATGAGTGAGCAAAGCTTTGAGCTCACCAGGTATAATGAAGCTACCAAAGCTATAAGTTTGTTTGTGAACTTATAGCCGAGGGAATTTTCAATCACAAACTGCGCTCGGAGAGCCTTATGTGAATAGATTTTCGGACAGGAGTTCAATTCTCCTCGACTCCATAAAAAGAATAGCTGCCTTAAGGCAGCTATTCTTTTTATATAGCCGAGAATTGAACTCCGATAGGTAGCCGCCGTTTAGAAAAACAGTATGGATTACTGTTTTTTAGGTGGCTTGGTGCGAACGGGTACTGTTTGCGATGCTTTCTTCGATTGAAAGCGAGCAAACGGTCGTGAGCACCCATCAGCTTTGCTGATGAATTCTCCTCACAATAAAACACACCATACCTAAAAGGTATGGTATATTTTTTATATAGCCGAGAATTGAACTCCGAAGGGCACGAGCGATTAAACAAAAAGGTCTGGATGACCTTTTTGTCAGCGAGATGCACGAGAGGGTACTGTTTGCGATGCTTTCTTCGATTGAAAGCGAGCAAACGGTCTTGAGTGCACAGTGGCAAAGCCACTGATTCTCCTCGAATAAATAAAGCCACCTCGATGGTGGCTTTATTTAGAGAATTGAACTCCGATAGGCAGCTGCCTTTTTAGCTTATTTCTTGTAAACCATCTCATTATTAAACTTATCCACCGTAATATATTTATCAAACTCAAATTCACTCTTTATTTTTTCAAATTCATCTGCACCCATAACAAAAATTGCAGTTGAGAGCATATCTGCTTCAAATGAATTTTCTGAAATAGCGGTTACGCTTACAAGTCCGCTATTGGAAGGATACCCCGTTTTTCTATCCATTATATGATGATATATTTTTCCATTCTTTTCAAAATATCTTTCATAAGAGCCGCTACTTACTGCACTTTTCCCCGAAAGCTCCTCTATGGAAAAATATTCGCCCCTTTTTCCGCCGGGTTTTTGAAGACCAATTCTCCAGTTTTTGCCCTGCTCGTTTTTCCCAAGAGCATATATGTTGCCCCCCAAATCGATAAGGGCATTTTTTATGCCGTGTGATTTTAAAACCTCTTTAACTCTATCGGCACAGTAGCCCTTTGCAGCACCGCCCAAATCTATTTGCACGCCTTTCTTTTTAAAAGAAACAAAATTACCGTCAATTTCTATATTTTCATAGCCAACAATTGATAGGGTATTCTTTATTTCTTCGTCTGTGGGTATTTTGGGCTTTTCTGCCTTTATGTTCCACAAATCCGAAAGAGGCTTAAGTGTTATATCAAATGCTCCGCCTGTTTTTTGGCAAAGCCAAAGAGCCTTTTTTAAAAGCTTTGCAGTTTCGTCAGACACCTTTTGTTTTTCAATATGTGCCAATTTATTAATCTTTGAAATCTCGCTATTTTCTACATGACAGCTAAGCAAGGCTTCTATTCTTTTAACCTCTGCAAAAGATGCTTTAACGGCTTCATCAGCCCTGTCGCCATAGGCAGTGATTGAAACCACAGTGTTCATTGCAAATTCTGTGGAGCTCACCTTTTTTTCACTGCAGGAAGAAAAGCTTAAACAAATAATTAAAAAACAAAATACTAAAAAACTTATTTTAAATAATTTTCTTGTTTTCAAAACCATTTCACCTCACTGCCGCATATAGCGGAAAGTGTATAATCTA
>JAGBXL010000175.1 GCA_017629325.1 Clostridia bacterium
GATAGGAAAAATGATTTAGAATGGACAAAGTGAACCCCAAGTAAGATAAATTCTTACTTGGGGTGATAACCTGAAGCTGTACAAAGGTACTGCGAGTGGTGAACTTTGTTCATAGCAAAAGGCATAAGATAAGAGGAAAATATAGTAAAAATACAATATTTTCCTACATATATAAAATTTTTGTTGTTTAATCCATAGTAATTATTTTTAATTGCCTTTATTCTTGCCTTTTGCGGTCTGGATTATTTTTACATCTCCTTTAATTTCCGAGAGATTTGAACTTTTGATGCAGAGCCACTTTTCTTGTATATAAAATTGACTTATTTATCTATTTGAGTTATAATTTTCCTTGAAGGTGAATTCAAATGACAAAGAAAATATCAGCAATCATATATAAAAGAATAGTACTTCCTCTTGTGAAGCTTTTTTATCCCAAAATAAAGGTTTTTGGGGCGGAAAATCTTCCCGATGAGCCTTGCATTGTTGCAGCAAACCACACACAGATGAACGGGCCTATTTGTGCCGAAATATATTTTCCGCGAAAAAGATACACCTGGTGTGCAGGTGAAATGATGCACTTAAAAGAGGTACCCTCTTATGCTTTCAAAGATTTTTGGTTGCAAAAACCAAAATATACTCACCCCTTTTATAAACTAATTTCTTTTATTATTGCTCCTTTATCTGTTTGTGTTTTTAATAATGCCCAAACAATAGGGGTGTATAAAGACAAAAGAATTATGCACACCTTTAAGGAAACATTAAAAAAACTGGAAGAGGGTGCAGATGTTGTTATTTTTCCCGAGCATGATATAAAGCACAATCACATTGTATATGATTTTCAGGAAGGCTTTGTGGATATAGCAAAGCTTTATTATAAACGCTATGGCAAAGAAATTAAATTTGTCCCCCTCTATATTGCTCCCGATTTAAAGCAGATGCACATAGGAAGAGCTATATCATATAATGCAGAAGACGACATTTGCCAAGAGAGAAAAAGAATATGCACATATTTAATGAACGAAATAACAGATATGGCTGTTTCTCTACCTCTGCACACCGTTGTGCCATACAGAAATATTCCCAAAAAGTATTACTCATCAAACAAGGAGAAATAAAATGAAAAAGCCTCAAGTTGACTACAAAACGTTTCGCCTTTCTAAAATAAACTCCCCCGAATTTTCTCACCTTAAGTTTTTGTTGGGCTGGGTAGCTTATTTTGCACTCTATCTTTTAACCGAAAATTTAATCCCAGAGGGGAACTGCCATGTTGTTCACGGAAAGCTCGACGATATTATTCCTTTTTGCGAATATTTTGTTGTTCCCTATGTTTTGTGGTATGCCTATGTGGCACTTTCGCTTTTATATTTTTTACTATATAACACCGAAAGCTTTAAAAAGCTATCACTATTTATTCTTTTAACCCAGATAATTGCAATGACGGTTTATATTTTATATCCAAACCGTCAGGATTTAAGACCTTTAGAATTTGAAAGAGATAATATCTTCACATTTATAGTGGGAATTTTGTATAAGGTAGATACCAATACCAATGTGTGCCCTTCGCTTCATGTTGGCTATTCTTTAGCAATAGCTTCGGTGTGGCTTAAAGAAAAGGGTATATCGTCATGGTGGAAGCTTGTATCAACTGTTTTTGCCATTCTGGTTTGTATGTCTACCGCTTTTATAAAGCAGCATTCCGTGGTTGATATATGGTGGGCAGCTGTTATGTGCTTTATAATAGAAATTATAATATACAGGAAATATTGGATAGACAAAATAAAATCACAAAAATAAGCAAAAAGGCTTTGTAAAAACTTGGTTTTTACAAAGCCTTTTAAAATTATTATAAAAATATTGTTACAAAGACGGTGCGTCGAAATCGCCGCACCCTACAACACTAATTAAGTGCCAAGCTATTATTTAATAGTGCTGTGCTGTAAATAAAAAGCACATCGGCATCTTTAAAATCAACAAAGCTTCCTATAAGAGCACTTTGCATATAGCGTATGTCGGCAATTGTTATCTTGCTGTACCCTTCGGCTAAAAGAGGAGCAAGGCTGCTGCCAAATGAATCTCTAAACATAACAAGGTGTTTTTCATTTTTTGCATTTGGGTTTTCAATGGTAATAAGCGGGGCAACGCCCGAAAGGAACATTTCGTAAGGGTCTTTGCTGTATGCCTTTTTCATGTTATACATATCGCCTTTTTTTGGCATTCCCGTGTCGTAATAAGTTACAACAGAGTTATCTATGGTTTCGTTTGTTAAATACTTTATGGTGTCATTTTTAATAAATGGAAGTGCCGCCTGGGAATGATACACCCCATAAAATTTATTATCCAGGGTGTTTACTTTATATTCACTCCGAGCATCAGCACCCATGCTTTCGGCTATAAATTCTGCAATATCCGTGATATTTTCCTGCTTCCAGTGGGTATCGGTGTTGTAGTAGTCATCTGCCGAGAGAAGATGTGAAATGCCAATATATTTCATATATGGGATTTTTTCTTTCATTTTGGCTTCAAAGCTATCATAATCAAGAGATGGGTAGCCGTTTTTTGAAGCAAGAAACTTGTTTTTATCGGGCACTACTGTAAAATATACATTTGATGTTTTGTCTTTAATAAAGCTATTATATATATTTTCAAATTTATTTGCCGCGTGGTCCATCATGGCTTCGTTTTCTTTTTCATCAATTTTAGAAATATGGCCATCGGCAATAAAAAGACCGTTGTTTTCAAGTCTTCTTAAAACAAAGCGGGCAAACATTGATTTTGCTGAGCGAAAAATATCTCTTGCAGGGAACTGATCGGTGGTGTAGCTTTCAAAGTTTTTCATAAAGTCGCCACTTGTGATTGAAGAAACCGAAATTTCGGGCATCTGTGCAAGTGCTCTTCGTTCACTTTCGGAATACTCGGCATCGCCTTTTAGTGTGCAAATGGCACACATAGAAAATAAGAATATTCCAAACACACAAACAGATATAATGTTTTTAAATTTCACTATGCCACCTCCTAAAATCTAAAGTATAAGAACGGATTAAACGAGCCGTCAACAAGATATGCTGTTGAAATTAAAAGAAGCAGTAATAAAACGGGGATTTCAAGTGAGCTTACCAAAATGTTTATTTTTTGGTTTTGGCATAGCTTTTCTTTAAGGCTAACTGCAAGGGGAGTTGCACCTATAATGCCAAGGGCAATAACCCCAAAAAAGTTTTTAAGGTTAAATATAAAATCGCGGGAGATTAAAGGAATTCCGCCTGCACCAAACAGACCTCCAACCCTTGAAAAAGCATCGGTAAGAGATGAGGCACTGAAAATAACAAAGCTTATTGCAACAAAAAACAGAACATATATATGGTTTATTATTTTGCTTTTTTTAAGAGCGTTTGTAAGAAAATATTTTTCAAAGGTTAAAAGCACCGCGAAAAAGAGGCCCCAAATAATAAAGTTCCATTCGGCTCCGTGCCAGAAGCCCGTTAAAAACCAAACGGTGAAAATGTTTATAAAAAGCCTGAGTTTATTAACTCTGCTTCCGCCCATTGGAAAATAAACATAGTCTCTAAACCATGTTCCCAGCGATATATGCCATCTTCTCCAGAATTCACTTATACTCCTTGAAATAAAGGGATAGCGGAAGTTCTCGTAAAAATCAAAGCCAAAAATTTTGCCAAGGCCAATTGCCATATCGCTGTAACCTGAAAAATCAAAATAAACCTGAAGCATATAGCAAAGGGCAAAAAGCCAGTAAAAAAGAACAGATTTATCGGGCGAATTTAAAAATGCATCACACATTTCGCCAAGGGTGTTGGCAAGAATAATCTTTTTGGAAAGACCAATTATAAAACGGCGTATGCCAAGTGTGGCTTTTTCAAAACTGTGCTCTCTATAGGAAAGCTGCTTTTCAACATCGCTGTATCGAACAATAGGCCCCGCAATAAGCTGGGGAAAAAGAGCAATATATGCTCCCAGGGTTATAGGGTTTTTCTGTGCTTTTACAGTGCCTCTGTAAACATCAACGGTGTAGCTTAAAATCTGGAAGGTGTAAAAGCTTATGCCTATTGGAAGGGCAATATTTAAAACTTTAACGGGTAGTCCTGTTAAAGCGGCAAAATTCTCGGTAAAAAAATTTGCATACTTAAAAAAGCCCAAAACAAAAAGCGATGCCGCAACAGAAATTATCATAAATGCTTTAGATAAAAATTTTCCTCTGAATTTTTCTATTAAAAGCCCTAACAAAAAGTTTACAAGAACTGTTCCAATCATTAAAAAAACATATCTTGGCTCACCCCAGGCATAAAATGCGAGGCTGAATAACAAAAGCACTGCATTTTTCAAACATTTTGGGGATATAAAATAGAAAAATATAACTGCAGGCAGAAAATAATATAAAAAGGGAATGCTTGAAAAAAGCATAATTCTCTTCCTTTCTAATTATAAATTCACAATATAATAAATGGGTGCAAAAAACGTTGTTTCCTGCACCCGATTTATATTATTCTTCTGTAAACTCTGTTGGACACATAACAAAGAACACTTTGTTGCCAACACTTCCTGCAACCATTTCGTCGGCAGTTGTGCAGATATTCCATCTTAAATTTGCATTTGCTTTAAGATTTGCAATAAACGAAGATGCGTCGGTGCCGTCTTCAAGGGTAAACACATAGCCAATAAATGGAATTGTGCCTATCATTGGCATAAACACTGCTGCCTCTTTAAAGCCTTTGATTTCGGCATTGTCAAAGCCCTGCAGCAGACCTGGTTCAACCTCCATAGCTCCGCCCATAAAGGGAATAATTTCATTTTTTATAAGAGCTTCGGCAAGGCTTAAAGCGCCCGAGGCTGATGCTGCTTTTGATTTAAAATCATTAAGAAGGATATTACCAACTGTTTTTGGTGCTTCGGGTTCGGGTTTTGCAGTTTGTTCAGGTTTTTTATTCTCTTCGGGTTTTTTGTTTTCTTCAGGTTTTGACTGAACATTTTGCTGCGGTTTATTTTCTTCTTTATTATTTTCTTTCTGTGGCTCGGTTATACTTTCGCCTTCGTCTTTGGTTTCGTCGCCGTCGGAAGTTTCATCGCTGTCGGAAACTATTGAAGAATCAGAAATTATTTCGTCATCGGGGGTTTGGGAAGTTTCTTTATTTGAACAAGCTGCAAAAGATAAAGTGAGTATGAGTGCCAAAATAAGAGCAAGTAATTTTTTCATTTTGTTTTCTCCTTTAAAAATATTCATTTGAATTATAAAGTA
>JAGBXL010000016.1 GCA_017629325.1 Clostridia bacterium
CTAACCCCGATAACTGTTCCCTTAACTACATCCCTTGTATTTAAAGTAATCAGAGATTTTTCGTACTCCTCAAATTCTTGTGCGAAGCTTTCTGCTCCTTTTTGATTTTCAATCATCTTGTCTATGACCTCCTTAATTATACACGACGGTGTTGAAGCACCTGCCGTTATACCAATTTTCTTTGGTATATCTATATTCTGAGGAAGATCCTCAAAATTTTCAATTTGATAAGTATTTTCACAATACTTTTTGCAGATGGATGTTAGCTTAGTGGTGTTTGAGCTGTGTCTGTCACCAATAACTATCATTAAATCTGCTTCCTTTGCAATTTGTGCAGCTTCTTTTTGCCTTTCATTAGTGGCACTGCAGATAGTGTCGAATATAAGAGGCTCTTTAGTCTGAGACTTTATATATTCTGAAATATTTTCAAAGCTTGCCCTGTCCATCGTTGTTTGACACACAAGACAAATTTTATCACTACTCTTTATTTTACCATTTATATCGGATATGTCAAGAGCAATTATTGCATTATTTTCGCACCAACCATTAATTCCCTGAACTTCGGGGTGATTTTTGTTGCCCACTATGACAATTTTGTAGCCCTCTTTATGATGATTATACACAATTTCATGAATTCTTTTAACAAAGGGGCAGGTCAGGTCGGTATAGGCAATTCCTTTTTCTTCCGCCTCATCTATAAGGGCTTTGGGAACACCGTGAGTTCTTATTGCAAGAGTGTAGCCGGATGGAACATCTGAAAGACCAACTGCAACATCTATTCCTTTTTCTTTTAGAGAATTCACCACAGAACTGTTATGGATAATCGGACCTAAGGTCATTATTTTATCTTCAAATGTTTTGGTTTCAAGTGTGCTTACCGCACGGTCAACACCAAAACAAAAGCCTGCGGTTTTGGCAAGTTTGATTTCCATTTTATTTGGCCAAATCCTTTATTCTTTGATAGATTTCTTTTGAAAAAGCATCTGCCATCTCGGCATTTATTTTTTCACCCTCAGGCGGAGCAAAAACCTCACACCTTCCAATATGTACGCTAACCTTTGAGAAAAGCTTGAAATTTGCACCGATATGTATGGGTATTATTGGAGCTTTGGTTTTTCCGGCAATAAGACCCACTCCGGATTTAACTTCGCCCTCGCCTTTCACCTTTTCTCTTTGTCCTGTGGGGAATATTCCAAGAATTTCTCCACCGTTTACTGTTTTGAAGGCATGTTTTATGGCGGTTAAATCCGAGCCTGCTCTTTTAACCGGTATAGCGCCTATTTTCTTCATAATCCAGCCTATGAAAAACACATGGAATAATTCTTCTTTTGACATAAAGTAGATATGCCTTTTAATAAGAATCTGCAAAAGCACCGGGTCCCAGTTGCTTATATGGTTGGCACAAATAATTGCGCCGCTTTTCTCGGGGATGTTTTCCAATCCTTTTACCTCTATTCTGAAAATAAGCCGCATAAATGCGCCTATGATATTACATAGAAATCTATACATTATTTATTCTCCATTTTGATTATATC
>JAGBXL010000176.1 GCA_017629325.1 Clostridia bacterium
GTAGTTATCATCAATAACCTTGTTAATATTATCTTGGTGAGTATCTCTGTAATTTTTAACAATCGTCTTAAGTCTTGCAACAACATCGTCTGACGGGTCAACTACAAACTGATGCTTAATGGTTTCAATGTGAGAAAGCATATCATCAAGCTCTTTTTCAAGATCATCATTATTAAGGTCTTCGCCTTTAATAAGATCTGCAATAAAGCCAAAGAGAATTTCTTCTATAACTCCTGCGATAGATGCGTCAATTGCATCATCTGCGTGAAGCTTTTGCTGCTCAATATACTTGGTTACATACTCAGCCAAAAGCTCATCGATGAGGTTAATAACAGTTGGGTCTGTTATTTCATCAGCCTTACCTGTTGTGATTTTTGTAACCATATCAGATTTATAACTGTTAAATTTGTTTTGAACTTCTGTGAGAATTTCTGCTTTTACACCAGCATCTTCATATAATTTGTTACGAACTGTTTGTTTATCTTGTTCTGAAAGTGATTCGTAGTTTACGGCGTTTCCTGTAAGAGCAATTTTCTCATAATCTTGCAGTGCATTGTATTTACTTGCAAATTCATTTTCAATATCATCTCTTGAAATGAATGAGTATGTTCCGACTGCACCACTCTGCTTGAATACAAATTTTAAAAGGTCATTTTCATCTGGAACGAATTCGCTCCATTTAATCTCATCAGAAACTACCCCTATAAGTTCGGGATGTGATTCGAAGAGCTCTGTAAACTCATCTGAATCTTTAACCAAATCAAGAACATATTTTCTGAATGCAGAATCAGTATCAGCAATTAAATCTTCTACATCTTTTGCCAGAGGATGTGCATTGGCATCGCTACCAACGGGGTGAAGCTGGTCTATGATATAGTCGTGGAACTCAGTAGATGCAAGTAAAAGATCTATAAAATCTTCATCTTTCATAATAGCTTCAACAAGGATTTCTCTGTAATCTGCATTGTTTAATGCTTTATCTATAAAAGCATCTGTTAGTGCTAACTTTATAACCTCAACCTTCATTTTTTCATCTGCAAGGAATTCAGGTAATTGCGGGCTTGTTAAGATTTCTTTTCTTAAAGCTTTACCTTCATCTGTGTTTGCTTTAAGGTTTGTTCTGATATAATTTACAACCGCATCCATAACAACAGATGTTTGAGATTTTAAGTCGGCTGCTATCATATCAACAAATCTGGTATAAAAAGCACTTGCCTGATCATCGATTTGTGCCTTGATATACTCAAGAGCTTTTGTTTTAAGTGTTGAAGTTTTGGTTTTATCTTTAAGATCTGCAATGATCTGTTCGATTAAGTCATCACGGAAACCTTCATCAGTGATTACATAATCAATAACAAAATCTATCATTGTGGAATCGGTTTTCTTTAAATCAGAAAGAACGAAGTCTATGATGTCATCTTTATATTCATCATCTTTTATTAAAGAAGCGATTTCTGCATCTGACATATTTGCAATAATTGTATCGATGCCTAAATCATCTGCAAATTCTGCAACATCAATAATAGAAAAGATTTTGTCAAGCTCTGCGGGGGTTTTAACAACATCACGCAGATACTTTTTAATCATACCATTTGCAACATCTTCTTTAACGAAGGTAGAAATTTTAAATGGAACATCAATAAGCTGAATGTTCTTTTTGTCGCCGTCAAGCTCAATCACTCCGGCAGAGACCATCTTATCAACAACTTTAGCTACCATTTCATCGTAGTTTGGAATCATATTGTTTGCTAAAGCCTGCTGCAGCTGGTTTCTTCCTGATTTTGCAATTATATCTTTAATAGAGTTTACAAGTCTTGTATCTTTATTATAATCTGCACTTACACTGAGTGGCTGACTTAAGCCGTCATAATTAAGCATCAAGGTAAGTGATCTTGATAATAAATAAACGCTTGTGTCTTCGTTAACTACAACATTTTCGTTAAATGGTGTCATAACACCATTTTTAACATACCAGAACTCAGGTGCAATTTCGTGTGTCCATTCATTGCCTGCATAAAGTGATGCCACATTTGCATCTTCTGTATATCCTTTACGGGCAAAGTCTTGTGCATTTGGAAAATCAGCTACATTAACTTTTGTACCTTTTTCTATTGATAAAGGTGGTTCAATTATAAATGGTGGTAAATTACTGTAAATTCTGTAGAATGTAACAGTAACAGGAGTTGTGGGGATAAGGTCAAAATGCGGTGTTAAATAGACTACATCAGGTGTGTCCTGTGTAATTGTTAAAGCATCTACTCTAACTCCGGTATCATAATTTTTCCAATATTTGAATTCTTCGCCGGAAGGTGCTACAACATCAGTTCCAGCCGGTAATACAAATGAATTAACGGTTTCAATATTATATATTTTTTCAGCATCTGTTGGTTCACAACCAGGTTTCCATGTTACATCTTTATATTCAACTTTATATGGTATTGGAATAAATTCTGCGTGTAATTCCATATCAGATGTAACGCTACCAAAGTTTGTTATTTTATTGCCGGATGCATCATACCAGCCATCGAATGTGTAATAATCTTTAGTTGGGTCCGGAACAGTAATATCCGGAGCACCATTTGTTACGGTAACCGTATAACGCAAGATACCATCAATCCATAAATTTAATGTGTAAACTGTGTCAGTGGGTGAAGGGGGAACATAGCTACCTGACGAGCTAACTAAAAACTGAGCTTTGGTGTTTTCAACAATACCTTTAAAAAATGTTTCATAACGATAGTTCTTAAAATAGGTGATTCCATTTACATTGTTAACTACAACATTTTCGCCAAGCTTTGAGTTTGTTACTTTAATAGTACCGCCACGGGCAAGCAATCTCTTTTCAATGGTAACACCGTTTATTGTTATGTTACCTTTGCCCACGCCATCACCAATAATCAAATCACTGGTAGTTTTTAAATCTTTTAAAACAACATCATCTACGCGTACAACCGTGATGCCTTCAAAATCACCGGAATATGTTCCGGGTTTTGTGATATATGTACGGATAGCATTGTGCATAAACTGTGCAAATTCTTCACGCGAAATATATTCTTCAGGATCAGAATAACCCTGTGGGTCTCCGTTTATATATCCTCTTTTTGTTAAGGCTGCCATATATTCTGCTGCCCAGGATGCGATTTTTGCTCTGTCGTTAAATTTATTAAGTATGCTTGTATCATTATCGGACAAAACAAAAATTCTTGCAACAGCGGTAAATGTTTCCTGACGGGTAATAGGTGCATCGGGATCCATTTTAGACTCACTTTTTCCATTTAATGCTCCCATTTTAACCGCTTTTGCAATATCATCATAATACCATGCGTCAGTTAAAACATCTGCATAAGCAGAAATATCCGCTTTGGTATTGGCACCAAAAGCACGAGTTATAATAGCTGCAAACTGTGCTCTTGTAAGGTATGCCTCCGGATAAATATTTCCGTCTGCATATCCGTTTAACAAGCCGTTATTAACAGCTGCTGTCATAGCCTCTTTTGACCAGCCTGTTGGAAAATCCGGGTATTTACTTGTTGCATCAGCAAATGCCGCAACAGGGATCATAGAGCAAAGCATAACAAATATCAGTAAAATCCCGATTAGTCTTCTACACTGTTTCATTTTACCACTCCTTAATTTGCACCACTATTTTTTATTTTAATCCATATATCTGTTTATGAAATATGATTTTTTTAACCGCTTTTCATTTAAATAGGCTTCTTTAAGTTTTTTTACGATAGAATCGTCTTGATTACTGTCTTTTAAAGCCGTTTTTATTTCTTCCAAAATTCCATTAACAACACTGTCGCATTCATTTTCCCATGCAGCAACCATTGATAAATTGGAATTTAAAAACTGCTGCTTTGCCGCCTTTTTTTCTTCAACACTTAAATTATTTGATTTAACCAGATTAACATATTCCTGTCTAACTTTTGCCTCTATATCATCAAGCTTTCCTAAATATTTGCTTTTTTGAATATAAAGCTTTGCAATTGCTTCAGAAATAGCCACATCGGCTATATTTTCAGAAGCATCTGGTTCTTTGGGTTTAGAAGCAGGAGCATCTGGTTCTTTGGGTTTAGAAGCAGGAGCATCTGTCGGCACCTGTGTTTCTGGTTTCTTACCCGTTAATATACCAACTGCTTCTTCTTCTGTGATTTCGCCATTATTCAGTTGCTTTGCTTCTTCCTGTGTTAAATCACGTACAGTAATATTTTCATTTTCATCAATATATTGTTGGAGGTCATTTTTGTTTTCATTTAGTTTTTCAATAACTTCGTCCTGAGAATAACGGAAAGAATCAACTAACGCTTCCAGTGTATTCCGATGTTTCACCACAAAGCTTCCAAGCAAAATCACTATTAACAAAATTATAAATAACAAAATCCAGCGTCTTTTATTCATATAGCACACCTCATTATGATGCATATATACCATAATAGTATATCTTTTTTAACGCAAATTGTCAAGTGGACAAACGCGGTTTCTACAAATATCACGGCTATTCGACAATGGAGAAATCCAACAATAAACAGTTTATAAAGATTGAGCAATAATGTTA